>JAQUMS010000202.1 GCA_028717985.1 Candidatus Omnitrophota bacterium | reverse complement strand
CATTACACCGTAATCAAGTTTCCTAAGTTTCACCGTATAACTCAACGTCGGTGTAGGTATCGCCCTGTCCGAAAGAACAACGGAAATACCGTTATTTTTTAACACTTCGGCGACGATCGACGCGAACCGCGCGGACATAAAACGGGTATCATAACCAACAGCAATTTTTTTCCCGGGACCGGCATAATCCGCAACGGCCTGAGCCACAATTTTAAGGTTTTCAACGGTATAGTCCTCCGCGATAACGCCTCGCCACCCATCTGTCCCGAATTTAATGTTCGCTTTCAACACAGGCATTGTAAACTCCTTATTGCTTTTGTATAATCAGAAGATTTAAAAATATAGGAACCTGCCGCAAGCACATTCGCTCCCGCGGCAACCACTTCTTTCCCGGTCACATCGTTAATTCCCCCATCTATAGCAATATCTTTTTGAAAAAAAGAACGCAATTCCTTGATTTTCGGGATAACTTCGGACATAAACTGCTGCCCGCCAAAACCCGGATTGACCGTCATCACCAGAACAAAATCAATCGTATCAAGGAACTCTTTGATTTTAGAAAACGGCGTTGCCGGATTCAAAGAAATACCGATTTTGACTCCCCGCGCCCGCAGTTCTTGAAATTTTTTTTCGCATTCGGCGGGTATAACTGTCTCCACATGAAACGTGAGCATATCGCTTCCGGCCTTCGCGAACATCTCGGAATACCGGAATGGATTTTCAATCATCAAATGAACATCAAGAGGCAAACGAGTCACTTTCCTGATACTTTCGACGACAACCGGCCCGATAGTAATATTGGGCACAAAATGCCCATCCATAACATCCACGTGAAGTAAATCAGCGCCTGCTTTTTCAACAGCTTTAATTTCTTTTTCCAGACAGCTGAAATCAGCCGACAAAATCGAAGGAGCGACTTTTATTTTCATCGTTTTCGTTTAGCTCTTACCTGCCTGCCGGCAGGGCTCTTAGCTCTTAGAGGTTGATTTACCTAAAAACTATGACCTATAACCTATCTATACAATTTCTTTTGATGTATATACTTATACACCGATTCAGGAACAAGATACCTGAACGACGTCCCTTTTTTAATGCAATCCCTAATCTCAAAAGCCGAAATATCGACAGCCCTTATCTCAACCGTTGAAATATACGCCGGTATTTTTTCCAAAGGGTATCCCGGACGGGTCGCGACCACAAACGTGACCAGCGCCAAGATCGCCCTGACGTCTTTCCACTCGTCCAAATAACTCAACAAATCAGATCCGGTAATAAAATAAATTTTGTCCCGGGGAAATTTTTTCTTCAACGCCCGGATCGTGTCAATGGTATATGACTTGCCCTTGCGTTTAATCTCAATATCCGAAACTGAAAAGAACGGATTATTTTGAATCGCCTTTTTAAGCATCGCGTACCGGTGCCGTGGATGCGCGATATCGCCGTTATTTTTATGCGGCGGCATATACGTGGGAACAAAAATAACCTTATCAAGCTTAAGCTTTTCGCGCGCTTCCTCCGCCAATATTAAATGGCCGAGATGCACCGGATTAAATGTCCCCCCTAAAATACCTATGTTCATCAATACGAGCTGTTGTTCTACGTGCGAATCTGGCCGTTTCCAAAAACAATGTATTTATACGTAGTCAATTCCTGAAGCGCCATCGGCCCCCTGGCGTGCAGTTTATCCGTCGATATTCCGATCTCCGCGCCCAATCCAAACTGATAACCGTCCGTAAAACGGGTGGAAGCATTCACATACACACACGCCGAATCAACAAACCTGAGGAATCGCAAAGCAGTTTCATGATGTTCGGTAATAATACTGTCCGAATGATGCGTCCCATAGGAATTGATATGGTTGATTGCCGACTCAAGATCATCAACCACCTTAACCGACAGAATCAAATCAAGATATTCAGTATAATAATCTTTCTCCTCAGCTAAAATCACGTCTTTAAAAATCTTTTTTACATCGGAGGAGCCGCGTATCTGCACGCCCGCTTTTCTGAACCGTTCAAGCATATGCGGCAGGAATTTTTTCGCGATATTTTTATGAACAAGCATACATTCCATGGCGTTGCACGTTCCCGGACGCTGGACTTTGGCGTTAAAACACACTTCCTCGGCCATAGGTATCCGCGCGTCTTTATCCACATACACATGGCAGATACCTTTGTAATGCTTAATAACCGGGATACGGGAAGATTCTGTTACCTTCCTGATTAACCCTTCTCCTCCACGGGGAATAACCAGATCAATATAATCATTTAACTGCAATAATTCATTCACCGCTTTATGATCATCGGTAGCGATCAAATTAACCATACCGGGATGGATTTTGAATTTTTTAAGTACCGCCTTGAGAATTTCATAAATAGCGATGTTGGAATTAAGGGATTCTTTCCCGCCGCGGAGAATCACGCTGTTCCCGGATTTAAAACACAGTCCGGCACAATCAGAGGTCACATTAGGACGGGATTCATAAATAATAGCTATTACCCCTATCGGGACACGGACCTTTTCTATCCATAACCCGTTTGGCCTGCGCCATCCGCTTATAACCTCACCGACAGGATCGGGTAATTGGGCAATTTGAGACAGAGATTCCGCCATCTCGCCTATCCGATTATCGTTCAAAGTAAGACGATCGACAAAAGCCGGCGAAAGAGACATAGACCGGGCCTTTTTCAGATCAACAGCATTAGCTTTAATGATCAAAGATTTCTGCTGTATCAACGCCACAGACATCTCTGTTAAAATCCGGTTTTTCACGTCAGGCGATAAATCCTGTGATACCCTGAACGCTTCCTGTGCCTGACTGGCTATAGTTATAAGTTCGCTTTTAAGTGACATAGTCTCAAATTATACGCTCATTAAAAAACAACGATGTTATCACGGTGAATAATCTCTTTAGTATATCGTTTCCCTTTATTTTTTTCCAGGGTCCGGCTGGAAACATTGACCTTTCCCCGGGCGAATTCGTTCCCCTGCAAATCCAAAACATTCACGACGTCTCCCGCGAGAAAAACCCCTTCTACGGCATTAACACCGACGGAAAGCAAGCTTTTCTTTTTTAAAAGCGCTTCGCGGGCACCATCATCAATAGTAATTTTTCCTTTTACCCGGGAACCAAAAGCAAGCCACCGCATCCGGGCTTTTAAGAATGATTTTTTAGGTAAAAAAATGGTTCCGCTTTCTCCGGGATGGCGTACAGTTGAAAGAATAATGTTTTTTTTCCTGCCGTTTGTTATCACGCACGGAATTCCCGAATCAACGGCTATCCTGGCCGCTTCTATCTTGGTAATCATCCCTCCCGCGCATGTTTTTTTATCGCTCGGACATGCCAGCGCCTTAACCGCGGGAGTAATGGATTCAACGCACGGGATCACTGTTTTATCTTTATCAAGCAGACCGTCAATATCTGAAAGAATAATAAGAAGATCCGCGGAAATAATACTACTGACCAAAGCAGAAAGCCGGTCATTATCCCCAAACCGTATTTCATCCGTGGACACGGTATCATTCTCATTAATGACCGGGACCGCTCCCCAGGACAAAAGCGTCAATAAGGTATTTTTAGCATTCAAATACCTTTTTCGGTCATTAAAATCTTCCCATGTCAACAAAACCTGCCCGCAGGTAATTCCCAATTTATCAAAGAATTTCCGGTAGGCATTCATCAACTCATTCTGACCTACCGCGGCGGCGGCCTGAAGAGAAGCGAGCTCTTGAGGGCGGGAATGTATTCCCACGGTCATCATGCCGAGAAAAATCGCCCCTGAGGAAACAAGCACAACTTCTTTTTTTTCCCTGGACAAC
>JAQUMS010000201.1 GCA_028717985.1 Candidatus Omnitrophota bacterium | reverse complement strand
CAGATGGAAAAACCCTTCCTCAAGCTTGGATCGAAATTGTCCCGCAGATAGAAACTGCTCCTGAACATGAAAATGCACCAAATTGCATATTACGTGCCGATAGTCCAAAGACAGTTTTTTTACCTTCGAATCGATAATGAAGGAATTAAAAAATATGCTCCTGATTATAAGGGAATGGGAACGGGGAGTTATGTGCCTATTTTAAACTGGAAATAAATACAAAGAGAGGGAGAAAATGAAAATTAAATTATTAATAATTTTATTAGGCTTTTTAGCTGTACCATTTATTTGCTATGCGGAAAAAAAGATTGATATTCAAAGCGATAAAAACAGAGAGATTTTTTTTAAATGCAGAACGGTTTCGCTGATACAATTAATTTCACGACCGGAAAAATATAATGGTAAGTTTATTGCAGTTATAGGTTTTGTTAATTTAGAATTTGAAGGAGATGCGGTTTATTTGTCAGAAGAAGATTATAGACACGGTATAGGTAAGAACGCTGTCAGACTTTTAATAAATGAGGATATTGAAAAAAATGCAAAGAAATTCGACAATAAATATTGCCATATTGCGGGAACTTTTAAAGATACCAGTTCTCTTGGGAACGATGTTTTTTCGGGTATGATCACTGATATTAAGTTCTTTCAGTTTTGGGGAGAAGAAAAGAAATATTGATTTTGAAAATGGCGAACCATGATTGAGGATAGTTGATTGTCGAGATATGGTTTTTAAAACGGAGGTTTTAATGTATCAAGAGAAAGTAGGATGTACCGAAATTTTTAAGCTTAGAAAAAACATCAAGCGTAACTTATTTTTTTTTCAAGTAATTTTAGTTTTATTTTCTGGTTTTTGTCCGGTTTTTGCGGAATCTCTTTCGGAGACAACCGATAAAGAAGTGCTGGATTTGATTAAAAACATTGCTCCTCGGCGGACAGAAGGTGAGTGGGCGAGGTATCTTCTTTATGAACAGGAATATGATGTGAAAGAAAATGGCGCTGCCAATAAAGTGATCCACGCGGTATTAAAAGTTTTTGACAATAAGGGAAAGGTTATGGCGGATGTCGCAATACCGTTTAACTCTCAATATCAGACCTGTTCAGTCCAAACAGCCCGAACTGTCCAGGAGGATGGACAAGTTGTTACGTTGTCTCAAAATGCCATTCAGGAAAAGACTGTTGTTGAAGAATTCCCTCAGTTCTCCGACCCAAAAATTTTACGATTTACTTTACCCTCTGTAAAAGTTGGAAGTGTCTTGGAATATAAAGTTATTATTAAAGATACGAAACCAGTGATAGATGGGGTATTTTTTGTTGATGATCCTCTTGAATTTGGCGCTTTTTTCTCTCTGATCCGAATGAAAATACGTGTTCCCCAGAAAATAGAAGCGAAATTTTTTGTAAAAGGCCTGCCTGAACAGGAAAAACAACCTGTCATTGAGCAAAAAGATGACCAAAAGATCTATTCGTGGGAATGGAAAAATTTTATTCAAATCCGTGGTTGGGAATCTCTCCGTCCCCCGGACAGGGAAGTCGGAGCTTTTATCGCGTTTACTACGATACAATCATGGGATGATGTTGCTGTTTTGCTAAAAAGGATGATTGAGGGGCAAGACGCTGTATCTCCGGAAATAAGCGCTGAGGTAAAAAAACTTATTGTTTCCGAATCGGGAAATGTTTTATCAAAAGAAGAAATACTTAAACGATTGTTTTATTTTGTATCACAGAAAATTACACCTGTTGGAGTTGATCTGAGTTTTTCCCTGGGGAAAGCATATCCAGCCGGAGAGGTGTTATCAAATTTGTACGGAGATAGTAAAGCTAAAGCTTTATTGTTGATAGCTATGCTTAAAGAAGCAGGTATCAAGAGTTATTGCGCTTTTCTGAGGACGAGCGATGAAGGCTCGTTACTATCTGATATTCCATCCCCTTTTGAATTTAACCATTGTGTTGTTGCTGTTCCACAGGATTCAGGTTATCTATTTCTTGATCCCACGCCCGAATTTATTAAATATGATCAATTGATGCCGCCTGTTCAAGGTGTCGACGCGTTTATTCTGACTGAAGAGGGATTTAAGTTTGTTAAAACACCTGAGGTTTCCTCCGCGGGAAACTCAACGGCTTCCAGTATGACGATAAAAATATCCCGGGATGGTACTGCGGATGTCATTTCTAAAACTAATTCCACGGGTTTTGATGATTTACTGGCTCGGTCCTTTATTAAATCCTCAAATAAGTCGTCACGTGAAAATATATTTGGTTTGATTTTAGGGGATGCGTATCCGGGAGGGGGGAGATTGCTTGAATTTAAATCAAGCGACGTGGATAACTTAGATGAACCGTTAACGGTCGAGACTCATTATCAAATTGCGGATTTTTTAAAGAAAATTGGGGATTCTTTCGCGTTTAATTTACCGTCTCCAAGTATTGTGCTTTTTAAGAGTATCACGGGTGGGCAATATAGAAAAAACGATGTTTGGCTCCCGTATGTTTTTCAAATGGCTTCTGAATATACGATTGAAATTCCTCCGGGATATGAAATAAAGTATGTTCCTGAGGACCTTAAAATCGATCTGCCATTTGCTTCATATTCGTGCGTTTTTAAAAGAGAAGGGAATAAATTGAACGCTTCCGTTTTAACGGAAATGAAAACCAAAGTGGTCAGTGCCGGGAAGTTCGGACAATTTAAGAACTTTGTGGAAAAGATTTTTAAGTATAGCTCAGAATCTATCCTTCTGATTGATAAAGAGGTAATCGTATCTTCGACTGGTAGTTAGATTTGATAATTAGATAGTTATCTCAAAGGGGCGGTCTTATTTTTTTTCTAAAAAATAATACCGTCCCTTTTTTGTGTTCATTTTTCTTGACAGTACCTGATTTTTTCTGTATAGTTATGATTAGCGTAAACATGCCAAAATTGGAGTGGTTATGGCAAGAAAAAACAAGGAAGTTATGACTACCAAGGAGGTGGCTGAATATCTTCAGATTCATCCTTTGACGGTGCATAAATATGCCCGTGAAGGAAAAATCCCTGCGTTTAAAATCGGAACGGATTGGAGATATCACAAAGAAATGATCGAAAAATGGATTAAAGAAAAATCTATCTATAACTATACCAGAAAAGACCGCAGAAAGACGAGTATAGACAAAGCTCTCCTAGATACGGTTTAATTATTATAATTATACCTATTAATCTGTCTTCATATTCATATTGTAACCGCAACCCGTACGAAGAAAGGCAGGTCTATGTCTCTTAAAGGAAAAACTGCGATTATAAGCGGTGCGTCGCGAGGTATTGGTAGGGCTATTGCGCTTGAATTGGCTCGTGAAGGAGCTAATATTAGCTTCAGCTTTCTTAAAAGCCGTAAGGAAGCAAATAGTTTGGTTAAGGAAATAAAAGCTTTATCCGTGCAATGTAAGGCTTTTCAGGTTGACATTCAGGATTTCGAGAGCGTTAAATCCTGGGTAGGCAAAACCCACAAGACTTTTGGCGGATTGGATATTATAGTTAATAACGCAGGCATTGTTATAGATAAAGCGCTTGCTTTGACTGACCCCAAAGAATGGGCGGATGTAATTAACACAAATCTCACCGGTACATATAATCTCACCCGAGCTTCCATAATAACTCTTCTCAAGCAAAAAAGCGGTACGATCATTAATATAACTTCTGTATGCGGTTTAATCGGCTGTCCCCGTCAGGTGAATTATTCCGCTTCAAAGGCCGGGATCGTCGGTTTTACAAAATCTCTGGCGCAGGAAATCGGGCCGTTTAACGTCCGCGTGAACGCCGTGGCCCCCGGCTATACGGAAACCGATATGATCTCT
>JAQUMS010000200.1 GCA_028717985.1 Candidatus Omnitrophota bacterium | reverse complement strand
GTTTCTTCCCCGCAATTCAAAAGTATTGAAACTCTTTTGCTTAAAATCCGTGCTGTGAATCCACCTATCAAATATATTTATATTTTGGCCCCTACCGGCAAAAAAGGGATTTGGCAATTCGCAGTAGATCCTGAATACCGCAATGCCGGATTACGGAATAAACATCGCACTTCATACCCGGGTGATACATATGACGCGTCCCGTTTTCCGGAAATGATGAGAGGTTTGCGGGAGGCATCGGCTGATAAGAAGCTTGAGAAGGATGAATGGGGCGTGACTCTTTCGGGGTACGCTCCCATCCGTGACGCTGCCGGGACTACGGTTGGAGTCCTTGGCGTGGATATTCTTGCGGATGATGTCAGGGCAACCCAAACTATGGTACATCACAGGGCTCTTTTGGTTTTGTTCCTGGGTATCCTGGTTTCCATAGTCTTGAGTTTTTTGATATCAGGCAGGGTCACCGGCCCTTTACGCTCGATGGTCGAAGGGACCCGGCATATCGGCAAGGGCGATCTGTCATTTTCTATTGATATAGGCGGTGATGATGAAATAAATGAGTTGGCGAGTTCGTTTAATCAAATGACGGCTCATTTGGCGGAATCAAGGAAAAAGATGCTGACCTATTTTTATCGTGTCGTGCAGTCCCTGGTCAGGATTATAGAAGCCCGTGATCCATACACGAAGGGGCACTCCGAACGGGTAGCGGAATATTCCGGGAGGATAGCTCAGGAAATGGGTTTCCCCGCGGATAAAATAGAGTTATTGAAAGAAGCGACGTTAATCCATGATATCGGGAAACTCGCGATAAGTGAAGCTGTCCTGAATAAAAAAGAAAAATTGACCGAGAAAGAATGGGAAATCATCCGGCAGCATCCGGTTCTGGGGGAAGAAATGTTAAAGCCGGTGTTGTTTCCTTCCGAGATAATCGAGATAGTCAGAGGGCATCATGAGCGCCACGACGGGACCGGATATCCCGATAAAAAGGATGCCGCAACCATCAGCCTTATGGCGGCGATTGTCTCCGTGGCGGACGCGTATGACGCGATGACGACTGTTCGGGCGTACCGCGCGCCGCTCTCAAAAGAAGACGCTATTGCCGAATTAATTAAAAATAAAGGTTCCCAATTTTCTCCCAAAGTTGTTGATGTTCTTATACGGATATTGAATGGTTCCGTTTAACACGAGGCGCTCTATGCCGGATGGAAAGAAGCAAAAAATATTGCTGGTGGAGAATAATACTATGTTTGCGTGTCAGATGATTGACATGATTAACGGCGGCAATCAATCGTCATTTGATATTCTTCATGTGCAAAACCTGACTCGCGCGTTTGATGAGCTTGAAAGGGACGTATTTGATATTGTGTTGTTAGATTTGATGCTTCCGGAAAGCAGGGGATTGGATACATTCACCGTCGTGGCAGCCAAAATCAAGGATAAAGGCACACCTATTATGATATTGACCGGGCTTGAAGATATAAGTACCGCTCTTGACGCGGTAAAGCTTGGGGCCAAGGATTATCTTATAAAAGGGCAGTTTCTCAGTAATTTACTTATACGGGCGATTTATTCTTCTATTGAACGAAATGAGATTGAACGGTCTTTGCTTCAATCTCGAAATGAACTTCAAGGGCTTGTCCGCGATAGAACCGGCGATTTGATGAATATGCACGAGCGGTTTCAGCTTGAAATAGAAAAATGCGACCATTTTGAAGTGGAGTTAAAACGTGTGAACCGGGCCTTTCAATTGGTTTTGGAATGTAATGAGATTATTATTCATGCAAAGAATGAGGCTGAAATGCTCGCGGAAATCTGTTCCCGCATAGTTAATGTTGGGGGATACCTTGCTACATGGGTAGGTTTTACGGGAGCGACAAATGAAAAAGAGATTATTCTCTTTGTTCAAATAGGAGTGGAAAAAGGATATGTGGAAAATCTCGGGATTCCGCACCCGGAGAACGAACCTGAGAGCGAAATTTCGTCCCGGGTTATAGATAAATGCGAAATAGTGGTCATTAATGATTATGAATCCGACGCGCAACTCGGTGCACGGTTGAAAGATTGCGCGAACCGTATGGGGATTAAATCGGGTATAGGCTTGCCGTTATTTATTGAAGAGCGGCTTATCGGGGTGCTGTGCTTTTATTCGGGGGAAAAAAATATTTTTGATTTTGAGGAAGTCGATTTGCTTTCCCTTATGGCCCAGGATATCGCGTATGGTATATCCCTGATGCGTTCCCGGGAGCAAAATAAAAAAACTGAAGAAAGATTGATTGCCAGCGAAAAAAAATACCGTCAGCTTGTGGAAAGCCTTCAAGAGGGGATTTGGGTTATTGATAATGGATCGAAAACCACGTTTGTTAATGCGAAAATGGCGGAAATGCTCGGATATTCCGCTGAAGAAATGCTCGGTAAATCATTCTTTTCATTTTTTGATGAAGATGCCGCGGGAAAAGCAAAAAACACGATGGGGAACAGGCCTCTTGGTTTGCGCGAAAAGTATGATTTTGAGCTTATCCGTAAAGACGGTTCACGGTTGTGTGCGATCATGAAAGTCGGCCCGCTTATAGACGAAGGAGGCATGTATATGGGGGCGATTGCCGGGGTTATAGATATTACTGAACGCAAAAAAGCCGAAGAAGAATTACGGAGTTCAGAGCAACGGTTGAAAATTTTATTCGATTTCGCTCCCGACGCCTATTTTTTGACGGATCTCAACGGTATCTTTTTTGATTGCAACGGGTCTGCGGAACGCCTCCTGGGGTATACAAAAGAAGATTTGATCGGGAAGAACCTTGAAGAATTGAAACTATTGTCCTCGGAACATTGCGCAAAATTAATCAATCTTTTTGAAAGGAATCTCCGGGGAGAATCGGTTTTTCCGACGGAAATTACTATATTGATGAAGGATGGAAGCAGGCTTGTCCTAGAAGTAGGGGCGTTCCCCGTTCGAATTAAAGGGCAGAACCTTATGCTGGTGATCAGCAGGGATGTTACAGAATATAAACGGCTTGAAATTTCACAGCGTCTGGCTCAGCTTGGGGAACTGGTTGCCGATATTATGCACGAGATTAATAATCCCCTGATGGTTATTTCAGGGAGGACGCAGTTATCTTTGATGGAGGATATTCCCGATGAAAACCTGAAGAATAATCTAAAGATTATTTTTCAGGAAGTCCAAAATATGCGGGTAATAATTCAGAGTTTGCTTAAATTCTCAAAACCGAGTAAAGGAGTTTTAAAAGAAGTGGATGTTAATAAAACGCTTGAAGAGGTCATCATTTTAATTGAACATCAATTTAATATCCGCGGTATTGAAATAGTACGCGGGTATTCAAAGTCTCTTCCCGTGATTTCCATGGATGAAAAACACCTTCAGGAAGTGTTCATGAATATGCTGACCAACGCGTTTGACGCGATCGGGAAGAACGGCCGGATTGACGTTTTGACATCAAGCGATACGGCTTTTGTGTATATAGAGCTCCGTGATACGGGAGCGGGTATCCCGGTTAATGTCATGGAAAAACTTTTTACGCCGTTTTTCACGACAAAAGAAAAAGGAACGGGCTTGGGGCTTGCGGTTTCTTATAGTATAATACGATCGTATGGTGGAGAGATAAAATTCAAAAGCGAAGAAGGAGAAGGTACTTCGGTAACAATAACAGTGCCGGTAAAAAATGGTTGAAGTGTGATATAATCTTCTTGGGGTTTTTTAGTCTGCGGCGTAATCATAGTAAAGGAGACGAGTATGCAAAAGATTCTTGTGCTGGATGATGAAATCCGGATAGTCGAAATCCTGGAACGTTTTTTAACCCGGATGGGATACCAGGT
>JAQUMS010000199.1 GCA_028717985.1 Candidatus Omnitrophota bacterium | reverse complement strand
TGTCATATGTTTTAGCGCAGGATTTGGGGTGCGGAGTTTTAACGGGGGTTTTCGGATGCGGTAAAACGCTGGTAGGCAGGGTAATGCTTAAAGATTTGGGGGCCGACCGTTATTCGTGCGCTTTTATTACGAATCCGGCGGTTTCAGAGCCGGTGGAATTCCTCAGGTCAATTGTCCGGGGTTTAAGTCCCCAGCAGCTGCCTGAAAAAAAAACCGAACTGCTTGCCGATTCACTGCTTGAAAAACTTTCGGGCATTCTTGTTGATAACGTGCGCGACGGGAAGAAAAATATCGTGATCATTGATGAAGCTCACACGATTGAAGATGTCCGGATGTTTGACCAGATGCGGTTGCTTTTAAATTTTCAACTGGAAGACAAGTTTTTGCTTACTCTGTTTATTATAGGCCAGCCGGAACTCAGGGACAAAATTTTAGCCAATAAGCCGTTGGATCAACGGGTCGCTATCAGGTGTAATCTCGGCGCGTTAAGCGAAGAAGACGTTGAAAAATACATACTGCATCGTTTACGTGTGGCGGGGCGCCCTGAAGGGCAAGCCCCGATTTTTGAAAAAGACAGTATTAAGGCTATTACTCAGTTTTCCGGCGGGATTCCCCGACGTATCAATACGGTAAGTGATCTGTCGTTAATGACCGGATTCGCGCGTAAAGCGGATAAAATTCAGGCATCACTGGTCCAGGAAGTCGTGAAGGATTTTAATCTAACATAACCAGGGGCAAAATTATGGGAATATATTCGTATAAAGCTGTTGATTCCAAAAATCAGATGGTTAAAGGCGAAATTGAAGCCGAGAGCGAAATGGAAGTAACCACGCAATTGGCTAAAATGGGGCTGATGCCCATTAGTATTTCCTACAAGCCTTCAAAACCCGCGGGCGAATCAAAAACTGAAAAAAAGCCTTTTTCTTTGACGGCATTTTTAAATAAATCGAAAAAAGCCAATATAACGGCTGTTGTAATTTTTACACGCCAGTTCGCCACGATTATACGCGCGGCGGTACCGATCCTTGAAGGTTTGGGAGTTTTGGCGGAACAGACCGAGGATCCTGTTTTGAAATCCGCGTTATTCGCGGTTATTCATGACGTTGAAGGGGGTATGAGTTTGTCACAGGCGTTGTCGAGGCATCCTGGTGTTTTTTCGGAATTATATATAAATACAGTGGTGGCCGGGGAAAGCGCCGGTGTTCTTGATAAAGTTTTAATGAAACTGGCGAGCATGCTGGAAGATGACCTGGAAACACAGACTAAAGTCCAGAGCGCACTGCGGTATCCTATAATGGTCGTCGGAGCTCTTTTTATCGCCGTTTATGTGTTGTCCGTTTTCGTTGTGCCTCAGTTTGCCAAGATTTATACCGACGCGCATATGAAGCTTCCGTTACCGACGCAGATAATGATTTTTATCAGTGTTGCTTTCAAACAATATTGGTATCTGGTCTTTGGCGGATTTGGCGGAGTGTTCTTTCTGTTCCGCTGGATAATTAATACTTCTCAAGGCAGGCTGGTGTGGGACACGTTTAAATTTACGATGCCTGTTTTCGGAAAAGTATACACAAAAATTACCATGCTTCGTTTCGGCTCCATGTTAAGCGTTCTCTATCAGGCGGGACTGCCTGTTTTAAGGACGCTTGATATTGTGGGTTTGACAATAGGAAATAAGGTTTTAGCTATAGAAATAGGAAAAATCAAACGCGATGTCGCTGAAGGTAAAGGGATTTCCGGCGGTGTTTTAAACAGTAAATTTTTCCCCCGTCTCGTGGGATATATGATTTCAATCGGTGAAAAGAGCGGTTCATTGTCTATCATGCTCGATTCGGTTTGCGATTATTATGATATGGAAGTTAAGACGGCGGTGGGTAATCTTACTACATTGATCGAACCTATTATGACCGCTGTTTTGGGTACTGTTGTTATGGGGATGGCGTTGGCGATATTCCTGCCTCTCTGGAGTTTAATATCGGTTTTCAAGGGTGGAGGATAAATAATATGATCGGTGTGATTGTCCTAATTTTTAGTGTCGCGTTCGTGGTTTATGCTGTGGTGATGTATTTTTACTGGAAGCGTAAGCTTGATGAAAAAGCACACGCGTTGAAAGAAACCGAAATGCAGGTTATCCATATGGAAAAAATGGCGTCTCTTGGGACGTTGGCGGCGGGTATTGCCCATGAGATCAATAATCCTTTGGGGTTTTTAATCAGCAACCTTGAGTTTTTGCGGGATTATCTGGAATCTTTGCCGGTATCGTCCTCTCCCGAATCCCCGAAGATCGCTACGGAAGAACTCAAAGCTGTGTTCGTAGAATCTTTGGAAGGAGCTCAAAGAATCAAAAAAGTCGTTTCAAACCTCAGATTGTTTTCCCGGCGGGTGGAAGCACAGGTTACTCTTATTGATGTAAACCAGATGATCGAATCTGTTTTGTCGATCGTATGGAATGAAATCAAATATAAAACTACTGTGGTAAAAGATTATAAAGCGATAGGTACGATCTCAGGAGATTTTAATCAACTTTCCCAGGTGCTGTTGAATATTATCATTAACGCCAGTCAGGCGTTGTCGGATAAAGGGACTATTACTGTCGCTACCTATGAAGACGCGAAAAATTTATTTATTAAAATATCGGATACCGGCTGCGGTATTCCCGATAACATAAAACTAAAAATTTTCGATCCGTTTTTTTCCACGAAACAAAGCACTGGACTGGGATTGGCAATTAGTTATAATATAGTGAAAAAACATGGGGGAGATATTATTGTGGATTCGAAGGTAGGCGTGGGCTCTACCTTTGTTATTCAACTACCTAAAAGAGAGAAAGGCGGGGGAAAGTGAAAAAAGTTTATAACATAGGTGACGATATCTTTTTAGTTGTGGCGTTCGCGTGTTTTTTTATCGGAGGGATTTCAAAACTTTTGGGGATTTCCACGATAGCATGGGGTATTACGTCTCATAACCTGATTTCTTTATCGGTTGTTTGCCTGTTTTTCAGCATCGCACTCAGCTTGTATGATTTAGCAAACGAAAACAAAAAAATATAATCAGAAGGTTAGACTTTTCTGTCCCACTTAAGAAAAGGTCTAATCACGGGATTACCCTTTCCTATTCCTTTTAAGGAAAGGGGTTGTCACGGGATTACCCTTTCTTATACCGTTTAAAGAAAGGGGTTAATACCGGGGATACTTATTCTTGTTTTTTTTTGAAGAATGAGTTTGCCATGAAGTTACCCTTTTCCCTTAAGAGCAAGGAAAAGGGTGTTTGTAGTAGTATTCTTTCTTGTGCAGGATATAAAAGCGGTTCAGTCTGACGGATGAAATTATCCGCGCGGATGGTTGATTGTTTTTTTATTCCGGGTAGAAAGTTTTTTCATTGAGGCGTACATGTCCTGGGAAGAAAAAAGAAAATTTAAGCGTGCTGTCGTAAAAGTTCAGGTTGAATGCAGGGGAAAACGTTTTTGGCAGAATGTCGAGGCTAAGGACGTTTCCGCCGGGGGAATGTTTCTTGCGACGGAGATGGTTGAAGAAATCAATACTCCTCTTGAAATCATGTTTGAATTCGGCACAGGGAAAGAAAAAAAGAATATTTATGCGGAAGGCCTTGTTGTCTGGAACAGGACGCAATCAGTAAAAGATTCCGGAAACAATACTCTGTATCCGTCGGGTATGGGTATTATGTTCACCAAAATAACCCCAAAAGCGGCAAAAGACTATATCGACCAAATGATAAAAAGCTTACAGGAGTGATTTAATGGCAAAACACACCATATTGATAGTCGATGATGAACAAAACATCCTTGCGACATTAAACCGCATTCTTCGTTCTG
>JAQUMS010000198.1 GCA_028717985.1 Candidatus Omnitrophota bacterium | reverse complement strand
TTATATAATTCATGATCATACCGGTACGGTGCACCTCCAACTGCAATTTTTATTTTATCTTCAAGCCCCCGTTCTTTTAAAAGCCGGCGCACTTTCAAACAACCGTTTTCCCCTCGGGCGGTATGAACCATCATGGAAGATATCCCGATAACTTGCGCGTTATGGGCGACGGCTTCTTCAACAAACCTCTCAGGCTCAACATTCAGTCCCAGATCAACAACATCGATCATGAAAACTTTCAGACAGCCGGAAACTATTTTTTTCCCAAGCCCGTGAAAATCCCCTCTGCATGTCCCGATAACAACACAGCCCATGACCTCCTGTACCTTTTTGAATCTAGGAATAAGTTCTTCAGTAACCGTTGCCGCTATCTGAGAAGCCATAAAATGCTGAGCGAGATTGGCATCACCTTTATCAGCCAATCTGATTATCATATCGATGGATGGGATAACGATTTTGAATTCGATATCTTCGGGAGAAACACCCTGATTCAGGGCTTCATGGATAACTGCCAGGGCCTTTTCCCGGCTGGTATCTAATACCGCCTCATTATAGTCCTGAATGATCCGGTCAAACATTGGGCTTCTCCTTTGGTTTTTTAAAATACGCCGTAGCCTGAAAACAGGCTATAATTTCTTTTTTCTGATTCCTGACCTGCCCCGTATAAATTCCCAGCTTACGGCTGCGAGAAACCTCTTCCACGTTCGCTTCCAGGACATCACCTTCAAAGCCGGGCTTTATGAATTGAATATTACAATTAACGGCAACCCCGTCTTCACTCCCGGAATTAGCCGCCAAAGCAAAAGCGTAATCAACAAGTGAGAACATAACGCCGCCGTTAACAACCTTCATGCCGTTAAGAAATTCCGGACGGATTTTAAGCCGGACACCAGCGGAATAATTCCCGGTTTCAATAATCTCCATCCCCAGATACCGGGCAAAATGATCCTGCCCCGCTATATTCTCATTCATTCCACACTCCCCATTAATGGCCTTACATACTTCCTTACCGTTCACGTATGATGCTGAAACCTTAATTTCTGAAATATTTTCGGAAAATACTTTTCTATTTTCAGCTTGACGATTTTTTATTTACCTTTGCCGCTTTCCTAATCATACACCCCCTCTGAAAAAAAGAAAATATAAAATCATTTTTTATAAACAGTTTTTACCACCTATTCTATTTTGATTTCAACTTCAGGCGCATTTTCAAGCGTATTGTGTACAGGACAGTTTTTCACAAATTCGTGTATCGCCTTCAACCTGCGTTCATCATAGTGCGCGCCTTTTAAATCTATCATTATATCTATTTTCCTGAAACAAACGGGCGCTTCCTTACTCAACTCACCATCCACTCGTATGCTGAATTCCGGCAGATCAAGCTTTGTGCCTTCGGCATATTTGCGCAGATACACGCCTATGCAACTGCCAAGGCTTGCGAGAAGCGCATCGGGAGGCGTTATGCCATTCCCTTTCGTATCTATAACCAATTCATAATCTTTTGATTTAACGTTAAAAACATACTCCCCCGTGTTCCGTATATCCACATGATACATGGTCAACCTCCTTATGCTAATCTTTTATGGAATCCCAAAGAACTCAATGTGACGATCGATACCCCAAGTATCAAAAGCGCGAGCAGATGCGGCCAGAGGACATCAAAACCGCTGCCTTTCAAAAATATTCCCCTGATAATAATCAAATAATACTTCAGCGGATTAACAAACGTAGCAATCCGTATTACCGGAGGCATATTAGCGATCGGGAAAATAAATCCGGATAAAAGTACCATGGGCTGTGCCACCATGAACATTGACATCAACGCTTCCTGCTGAGTCTGTGAACGCGCGGAAATCAACAGCCCAAGCCCCAGGGTATTGAGCATAAAAATACAGGACCCGGCAAAAAGCAGCAAAAAACTTCCGCGAACGGGAATTTTAAGCACGAATATCGCCACGGTAGTAATAATAAAAACATCAACGATCCCCACGATGGCAAAAGGGATAAGTTTCCCCAAAATAAGTTCAAAAGGCCGGATAGGACTGACGATCAACTGCTCGATAGTACCTATCTCCTTTTCTTTAACAATGGCCATTGCCGTCAAAAGTAACGTAACCAACATAACGATCATGCCTACTACTCCCGGGATATAATAATTACGGGATTCCAGATTTTCATTGAACCAGCTTCGGCTTCGAAGCTCTACCTGAGGGATGCCGCTTGAGCCGCTCAGTAAAACCTGGGCTTTCGATCCTTCGATCGTAGACACATACCGCTCAAGTATCCGGCTCGCGTATTGCAGAATATTCATTGCGGTATTTGAATCGGTACCATCCACAATAAGCTGGACATACGCGGTCCGTGAAGCATGTAAATCCTGAGAAAATCCATGGTTAATGCGTAGTACGGTGCTGACTGTTGTCTTATCTATAAGCTTGCGCTGCTCAGAATCGTTTGATATGTAACGTCTCGGCTCAAAATAGTTCGAAGAGGTAAACTCCCGGATCAGCTCACGGCTTTCCTTGCTGTTATCAAGATCATATATAGCAGTCGGTATTTTCTTAACGTCGGTTGAGACCGCAAAACTAAAAATGAGAAGTTGGATCACAGGCGTTACAAACATCACCATCCGCATTTTGGGATCACGGAAGGACTGAATAAACTCTTTTACAATTATGGTTTTTATACGTTCCCACATATCAGGCTACCTTTTTCTTAAACTTGGCCTTTGCCAAAGCTATCGTCACCAAAACAAAAACCAGCAGGAACAATCCCTGCGGCCATAAGACAGGGAATCCTACTCCTTTTAAATATATACCCTTCAATATTGTCACAAAATAGCGGGCGGGAATAATATAGGTGATCAACTCTATAGGCTTCGGCATGTTAATAATAGGAAAGGCGAATCCCGAAAGTAAAAATGCCGGCAAAAAAGTAGTAATAAACGATATCTGACTTGCCATAAACTGGTTCTTTGTCACTACTGAAATAAAAATCCCCCAGCATGATACCCCTGTTAAAAAAATCGCGGAGAAAACAATTAACTCCGCGATAGTGCCGCGAAAAGGAACATGGAACACAAATTGCCCCATAATGACCACGATAATAATATCCACCACGCCGATCACAAAATAAGGGATAAATTTCCCCAGAATAAGTTCTCCGGATTTAATGGGAGTGGAAATAAGCTGTTCCATGGTGCCTCTTTCCCATTCCCGTGCAACAGTCAATGACGTAAGAAGTGCGGAGACAATCATCATAACGACCGCGATAAGCCCGGGAATAATAAAATTCCTGCTCAGTAATGTTTCGTTAAACCAAACCCGCGGGCGTAATTCGACCGGCTCGTTATACCGGGCGCCCTGCCGGCTAAACGCATCGTTCACAAAGGCTTTATTATACGAACCGGTTATTCCCTCGGCGTAGCTCAAGGCAATTGAAGCAGTATTGGAATCGCTTCCGTCAATGATCAATTGAACAGGCGCTTTCTGCCCAGCCTCAAGCAGATGTGAAAAATCCTTAGGGATAATTAAAGCCATAAGCGCTTTATTCTTATTGATCTGTTCTTCGATCCGGCTGTACGTATCGCAGTAACCCAGTATTTTAAAATAACGCGAATTATTAAAATTTAAAATGAACTCCCGGGAAACTGAAGAATGATCCTGATCCCAAATTACGATGGGGACATTATCGACATCCAGCGTAAGGGCATACCCGAACATAACCATCATAATGACCGGTATAGCCACGGCCATCCACAGACTCCGGTAGTCCCGGAAGATTTGAATAAATTCTTTCCGGATCAATGCTTTAATTCGTATGGGATTCATGATTATTATG
>JAQUMS010000197.1 GCA_028717985.1 Candidatus Omnitrophota bacterium | reverse complement strand
CACGGCATTCGGGTCAAAAACATACCCGATTGTAAATGAATCCGCGTCTCCTGACGGAGATGACTGATAAATAACCTGCTGTTTAGGAGCCAATGGCGTCAAATCACTAAGAGCGGTACCTTTCCGCGCGTCATGCCCTATACATTCGACAGATTGCCAGTCAAGCTGGTCTCCTTCCATGGATACCGGCTGCTGTTCAACCATCTGTATAATACGGAACTGCCTGCCTAACGAGTTTTTAATATCAAAAAGAACTGTGGAAGAATTCACATCGCTTTTCCCGGAGTTAATTTGGATTTCTTTGGTATTACGCAATGTTTTTATATCGACCGCGACTCCTTCAGCCTCTACTTCCGCGAGCGTATTTAAAACAATATTTACCACTCCCTCATTGGAATTTATCGGCTCAAGAGTTAACCCGATCCTGCCGCGGTAAGACCCTGAAGACATCCCTTCAACGGGCACAAAACCATACACAAGAATAAATGAGTCCGAAGCACCGTTAGAACCTGAGGTATATACAACCTGCTGAGACCAGTTTATCGGCACCTGTTCCTCGATGTTAAGGGAACCATATTTATTGCTTCCCCGTATCGCGTAAACAAACAAGGCGCCCTCAGGCAATTTTTCTCCTCTGGCATTTACCAGCGGATCAAGAAGTGTCTGAATAACCCGATATTGTTTGCCAATATCAGATGTCACTCTAACCGTCATTTCTTTATTGACCCTTCCGGTTTTTGTACTGACCGTATTAAAATTCAGATCATAGCCGCCCTCATAAGGCGTAGCAGATAAAGAAAATGCGGCCCACGAACATACGGGAAAAGAAACGAGTACCCCCATAAAAAGCATAGAAAGCATCGTACAGACTATTTTTGTTTTAACCGGTATGATCTTCATATTTTTGTCCTTTTTTATGATTAAATGCTTTAATTTCGTTTTATATTATACCTCTTTTTACCGGCCCGGTAAACAAAAAAAGCCGGACTGACCCTAATTGTCAGTCCGGCTGAAATCTGTTTTCTTTTCCGATTCCCTCCAAACCGGAAAAAATCCCAGCGGACATTCAGGTTTTCACCTTTAATATATATGTATACCGCGCCTTTTAATGCGGTATTGAATCCTGTGGAATCGCCGTTAAGCAAATCTTAAGTGAATGCGCGAAAACAATCAAAAAAATCTTATTATTCTTAACGGCTAAAATACTTCCTTTTAACCTGCAAAAAAACTTTTCCCGTTGTTCCAGAGTATTCCGGTCCCGAACTATTTGAAGTGAAGATTCAGGCCGGTGAGTATTCGTATCTTTTACTTCTCTGACTATGTAAACAAAATGCCTATGCACAACACTGCGGATTCCCTGTTTATCCGAAATTTCAGAACAAGCAACAATCCTTCTTTTCTTATCAGAAGATGTCAGATTTTTAAACAGGAGATCTCGCATAATCCACCTTTTTGCACAGTTAACGCACACTTAAATTTCATAATTCCGGGTTGCGCATTCAAGATACGTGATCTTGGGCAACCCGGATCCCCAACCTTCCTGATGCCCATAACCTTATTCAGAATACAGGCAAGCTGGTGGGGATTATTAATACTTTTTTAAAAGACTTATTAATGGTACAAAAAAAAGAAATTTCTCTGCTGCATTTATATTATACCCCTCGCCCTAAGTATTTTCAAGCCAATAATTAAGTAAAAGGAAAACGTTTTCAAAATGCAATAACTAACTTTTTGCTGGGTTTAAAATAACGCTTTAAAATATAATTATGTATCTTAAATATTATCAACATGTTACGAAACAAAATTCAAATTTACTAATTTATCCCATGATTTATTCCCGATTTAAAATTCTATCCCTTTTCTGGCTATCAGCCCTTTTTGAAAATAATGTTTCCTCTCTTTTACCTCACTGACCAAATCAGCGTACTTGATTATACTTTGACACGCATTGCGCCCAGTCATAATAAGTTCAATCTTAGCTGGATACGACTTCATTATCTTGATTATTCGATCTTTTTTCAGTAAACCAAGAGCCACGCATACAATAATCTCATCCAGAATAATCACATCATATTTTCCGCCGACAATAATCCCTTCAATCTTTAAAAGACTTTGTTCGGCTTTAAGCTTATCCCGTTCTGTGAACTGCTTTTTAATTTGACAATCCAAGCCAAATTGTTCGATCGTAATATTTTTAATTGATCTGAGAATTTTCAATTCACCGCAGTCGTTTTTTTTCAAAAACTGACCAATAAAAACCTTCAGCCCCGAACCCGCCGCCCTGACAGCCAGGCCGATGCCCGCAGTAGTTTTTCCCTTTCCATTTCCAGTATAGATGTGAATCATATTAGCTCATAGTTAATAGCTCATGGCTCATAGCTTCTAGAATTTGCTTTACTAAGAGCTATGACCAAAGAGCTACGACCTACTGTGTTGTTATTCCGTATTTCCCAATCAGCGGGACAAAGGTACAGCCACAGATTTGAAGAGTTTCAATGCTTTCTTTCTTCTTCTCAACTAAAGTTAAAATTTGGGACAAAGACGTGCCTAACGGCAAAATAAGCTTCCCGTTATCTTTTAATTGTTTTATTAAAGGTTCGGGAATTTGCGATGATGCCGCGGTAATAATAATCCTGTCAAACGGCGCTTTCTCCTCCCAGCCCAGAGTCCCATCAGTGGAAATAATATGTATATTCAGGTATCCAAGTTCCTTGAGCAAACGTTCTGCTTTTTCGGCAAGAGCAGGTATACGTTCAATACTATAGACTTCTTTCACTATTTCCGCGAGAATAGCTGTTTGATAACCCGACCCCGTCCCGATCTCCAAAACCTTTTCTGTGCCGGAAAGGCCGAGAGATTCCGTCATCAAAGCGACAATATACGGCTGAGAAATCGTCTGAGCATTACCTATAGGAAGAGGGAAATCGTTATACGCGTTTTCTTTTTCTTTATCAGGGACGAACGCGTGGCGAGGAACGTTTAAAAATGCTTCCAGCACGCGTTTATCGCTTATTCCCCGGGGAATAAGCTGAGTTTCCACCATTTCTTTTCTCAGCTCAGAGTAATTCATGATAGTTTATTTGTTTGATATCCGGAGCAAAAGCCTGAAAAAACGGAGGGTATCGATAAAAGGATTGATGTAACTTTTATGTCGGACGTAGATGGTATCGATAACAACCGACTCTATTTTAATTCTTTTTCGGGCGGCTTTAATCAAAATCTCGGATTCAGTCTCGTATTTGGAGGTTTTAAGATCGAGATCCTGAAACACCTCGCGGCGAATCAGCCTATAGCCGCATTGAGAATCGGGAATTAGTTGTCCCGTGATTTTTGAAAGAATCCAAGACATGAACCAGTTGGTAAAAATACGTACCAAAGGCATATTTTTCACTCGAGACATCCGATTACCGATAAGAATTCCCGCTGAAGTTTCAGAACTTTTTTGCAGAAATTTGGGGATTTCTTCGGGCAAATGCTGGCCGTCGCCGTCCATAGTGATGACAGCCTCATATCCTTTAGCGAGAGCGTAGCGGAAACCTATTATAATACCCGCACCTTTTCCTAAATTCTTCTTGTTGATGATAACCACCGCCCCGCTTTTCCCGGCAATCAAAGCTGTATTATCACTCGATCCATCGTCAATAACAAGAACATCAAGTTTCTGTCCAGAAATTTTATTTACCAAGCCGCCGATCGCGGCAGATTCGTTATAGGTTGGGATCACAACAAGGGTTTTCATTATTTCGCCTCATTCCAAAACACGGGAAACATATACCACTGTTCCGGATATTTTCTGATATATTTCTCTATAACGCGTTTGAATTTTTCGGTAAGTTCAACAATTCTATCCGAACCTACGTGTTTCA
>JAQUMS010000196.1 GCA_028717985.1 Candidatus Omnitrophota bacterium | reverse complement strand
AATATTTTGAGGATGCGTCTCTTTCCCGGATTGCGGTTATCTCTATGAATAAACTCCCTGAAGATGTCCGCCTGAGGCTGGAAGGGCGGGGCAAACGGGTTTTTATTAATCGTTTAACAGGTGAGATTATCGTTTTATTTAAGGATAGAATAAGGAAATTAGACCTTCTTTTTGAAGTACAGCAGGTAATAGAAGAAATGTGGATTTTTGCTAAGAGTAGTGAAGTAAACGGTTTATTCTCTAAAACTGATTTTGGATCGGAGTATATGAAGGTTTTAAAATGCCGCTACACAACCGCGGACAGTCCGTGGAGTATTTGCGCTATGCTGGATGCCGTGAAGTATTATCGGGCACTTGTCGCTATGCGGTATGTGTATCCTGATAAATTCAACAGTTATAACCGATGGTTTAAAGGGTTGGGTGAATTGGCCGGGGTTCCTTTCTTGAAGGAAAAAACCGGATGGGAACTTACTCCGTATCTTAGATATGAATTTTTGAACAGGGTTTATTCGGAAATAACAGGCGGTGACCGCGATCAAGCCCGGAGGTTTATTGACCGGATGATGATTACGATGATAGCTTGTGGCGAATCAGATCACGATGTCTGGAAAACATTACGGGAATGGAAAAGTAAAGAACATATAGTATCCGGATTTAATAAAGACCACGATTTCCTGAAATTGCCGCAGGAAAAAACGGATGCCGGGTATCCCGGAAGCGAATTCACGCACATGAGTGGCGTTTGGGTATATCCGGACGGAGGAAAAAAGACAAGCCGTCGCGTAGCTGTTTCGCCGGGACAGGATCTGAAAAATAAATTTCTCAATTTCTTTTCTACGGAAATCAGCAGCGCCGATGCGGAAAAGATACTCTTTACAGAGCCTGAATGCGTGTTTAATTTTGGTCATACAAATACATTTCAGCTGACTAAAACTTTTCAGGCAGAGTATACCCGGAAAATAAAGGGGATACAATCAGCGTATCTTCTGACTATGAATCAGGCGATTGTGACTGATTTTTCTTTTGGGAAAGCCGTAGTAAGCAGGATGCCGTTTGCCCCATGCAGTTTTATGGGCATACAAGGCACGAGTAATGAAAATGAAATTTTTATCATCATTCATTCTTTACCGGTTTTGACTTCGGTTTCATTGCGGAAAATTATGGGCGCTTTAAACGTACGTCCGGAAAAATTCATCTTTTCTTTCAGCAAGCAAATGGTTTGGGAACGGCCTGAGCAAGTCAGGGACGTACAAACATTCCTGATCTCGGAACAGAATATCCTGCCTGAAAATATCCTTGTTTTTCCGCAGAGTGAATATTACTTTCCCATGAACAAAAGCCTCCGGTATATGATAGCGGATAGAGACGGCGTGGATATCTATGAGGAATATTCAGGGAAAGGCCCTGAGTTTAAAGGCTGGGGCCAGAATGGCATGAACGGAAATTTTTCCTGGCCGTGGGAAAAGAAAAGCGATGGTGGGGCGTCTCTCGTTTTTTATCAGGGGATGATGGCGGGGGTGTTTATATTCCTCCCGCTCTATTATTGGCTGGAGCGGTCTGCGCGGCGGCTTCAGGAAAAAACGGCGTTTGACGGAAACACCTTTACCGAGTTTACGTTTGATACGCGCGGTAAAGGATACTTATTTACCGGCAGGAAGATCATGTTCCAGGGAGGCATTATTGTCGGTGATGCACTTACGGCGTGGGCGTTGATTACTGTGCTTTCTATGATTTTTCCTCAATCGTCTATTGTGGGGTATACGGCTGTTTTCATAACGGGGGCGGCCGAAGCATGTACCGGGTGCGCTTTCGGAGCTGTTGCTTCAGGATGGTGGGATTTTACCGGATTGCGGACTGTTGGCTGGAATTTGTTTGCTCCGTTCCTTTCAACTGCATCCCTGGCTAAGTTTATTGACGCTATAGAGGATACAAATGACAATTTATTTGAGCGCGTGATTTCTCTTTCCGGAGGACTGACATTCGGCATTATCGGGTTGACTCTTGAATTAGCCTGGGATGCCTTGTTTTTAAGAAAAAAACTTATTGAAACCAAGATATCGTTGTTGCATGAGCTGTACGCTCATCGTACCGAAAAAACATTTTGGGCCGGAATCCCGCTGTATTTTTCGCAGTACGCCACTGCGTTGGCGTATTACGGCAGAGGATCTCATCAGGCAATGCTGATTGAACGCGCGGCTCTTGATGCCGTTATCCAGGATGATTATGCGGACAGAAAAGACGATCTACCCGGCCAAAATTTATTTTTAATGCCTCCCCGCGAAGCCCAAAAAAATATTCGTGCTGTTTATTCAGGTACCGATAGATGCGTTTATCCTGAACAGTGCGCTTTTTGTCTGCTCTATGCCGGGGCGGATCCTGCAAAACGCTACGCGCACCTTAATAAATACATCGCGCGTACAAATTCAGACGGCGGGTTAATCTTTACTCTCCCGTGGGGATTACGATATGCGATCGCGCGCAATACGCACACCGGGGGGATATGGGTAAAATCAGATTGGTCCTGGGATGAATTCATAACCATGATGCTGTTGCAGTCTGATCCGTATGTACGGGATATAATCAAAAAAGTCAGGGATGAATACTCCTATTTACTGGATATAGACGGTATTTTTGAAAGGAAATATGACCGGAAAATCGAAATGTTTTTGAATCATGATGTTTCAATGGAACAGATTTTGGCTTTTGAGCCGGTAAAACGGAACCAGGAATTGACCGTTTTATCTCTTCAAAGTTTGGCATATTATCAGAGCTGCATAGGTTCCTTTACCAGGGGGGCATACGCGGTGCTTTTCATAAAGATCCTATTCACCAGTTACGTTAAACAAAGCGTCAGCATGAACAGCGCTTTTATTATTGGGCTTGATTTTATCCGTAATTTAAGCAAACAGGCTTTTGTGGGAGCGTGCGTTCATGAAATCGAACATAATAATCCGCGTAATAACCCTTTGCAGGTTTCGAGCGGATTGTCCGTGCTGTCGAAAGTCCTGAACTTTATGACCGGCAGTTTTATGAGAGGGGTTTTGCTTGTGCTTATTTTACGTATGGGGTATGTATGGTATTTTCTTGGATTTATTATTTTTTGTTACGCCGCGCAGTTTTTGTTGAGAGTTCATGCAAACCGGAAGTTTATGATGCAGGAATTCATCGCGGATACCAGCTGCCATTCCGTTTTACAGTCATTAGGATGGAACAGCGCTATCGAGGAATTAAAAACAAAACTTTTATATGAGCAGTCCGCGAAAAATTTTCGTGAATATTTTCTTTCCCGTGACTCGCATGTTCTGGCCAGGGGCCAATTGTATTTTATTCTGAATAATTTATCCCGCGGAGAAACGTTTGACTGGCCGCGCCTGCGCTGTGCCATAGACAGCGCTCGTCCGTATATACGGTATGGGCCCAAGTATTTTATTGAGGCGGCAATTGCCGCTTACCGCAGCGGATATCCTGAACTGTCAATTTCTATCCCTGTTCATAAATTTGATCTTTTGGCGTATCAGCAGCTTGTTCCCGATAACCGGATTAAAGAAATTATACAGTCTTATAAAGGCGGTGAGAATACATCCGCCCGTATAAAAAAAGAAGATGGAGGAAATAGAGCTCATAGCTCTTTGTTCTTAGGTCTTAGAGAAAATCAAAATTCAGGAGACAATCTTAATTCCAAAGAGCCAAGAGCAAAGAGCCAAGATCTATTTTTTTCATTTAAAGGTTTGGTAGACGGCGGAAATTATTTAGTGCGGATTGTCGAGAAAATTGTTTCTTATGATATCCCTTCGTTCCCTCTGGTTTTGAAAAAAAATCCAACCCGTATTGTGTTTCACAGGGGAGGAGGCAGAGAAAAGGGATATCCGGATAACACGA
>JAQUMS010000195.1 GCA_028717985.1 Candidatus Omnitrophota bacterium | reverse complement strand
TCTTTGCGGGAAACATTCCATTCATGGCCGATATACCTTCCCGGCCTGCGGACACCAAGAAGCAAATTTTCGTTAAGCATAGTTTAAGTCACCACGTTATAAAATAAAAACATATGTACCTACACGCTCAAAAGCCATACACCCTATAAATCATAAATTCTTGAGCTATTAAATTCATACAAAACAGGATTCTAAAAAGCATAGTGGCCTATCCTGTTTTGAATAACGCTTTTCTCTATTCCCAATGCTTTATTTTCAGTCTCTTATATTCTGTAAACTTCCTATTATTTACAACAACCGCACTTTTTACCGCAGGTAGATATACCCAAAAGCTTATATAAAGGACAAAAACCGATTAATCCTGTTAACAAAGGTATTAAACCAATGACTCCCCACCAGCTCTTAAAATAAATTCCCGCGCCGATTATCCCAAGACCAAGAATAATCCTGATAAAAGTATCCCCGCCGCCCACGTTTTTTTTCATACCGCCTCCTTTGTGTTTTTACCCTGATTCAGGGACTATTTTTTATACGTTTAGAAACTTCACGCTTAAAAAACAGTCCTTTTCCTATTGATATTCGCCAAGATCCCCAAATACGCGAACGTAACGATAACAGACGACCCCCCATAACTCATTAAAGGAAGGGGCAAACCTACAACAGGAGCAAGCCCCAGATTCATTGCCATATTAATAAAAACCTGGATTCCCAGCATCATGGAAATACCATAGGCCATCAGCCTGCCGAAATTATCCTGAGTCCGCTCCGCAATAATAAACCCTTGCCGTATCAGCAAAAAATATAACAGTAACAAAATAAAAGCTCCTATGAATCCCCATTCTTCGCAAAAAACCGCGAAGATAAAATCAGTGTGCGATTCAGGAAGAAAATGTAATTGATTTTGGGTCCCGGCAAGCCACCCTTTCCCGAAAAAACCGCCGGAGCCAATCGCGATTTTAGATTGAATAATCGTGTATCCGGCGCCAAGAGGATCGGCATTAGGATTAAGAAACACCAACAGCCTGTCTTTCTGGTAACCCCGCAGATAATCCCAGATAAAAGGCATTGCCAGCATGACTACCGAGAAAAAAAGTGCTATATAACGGAATTTCACATTAGCCAGGAAAAGCATCGCGATAAAAATAATGATAATAATAGTCGCGCTGCCCAAATCAGGCTGTTCCATGATCAACCCCGCGGGAAAAGCAACAAAAAGCGAAGGCCAAAGAAAAGCTTTTACTAATCCGTAATTCCTGATTTTCAATGAAATGTTATCCGCTGATTTCGCGCTAAAATACCGCGCTAAAAAAATCACAATCGAAAGTTTGACAAATTCGGAAGGCTGAAAATTTACCCATGCGATTTTCAACCATCGCTGGGCTCCCAGTCTGACAATGCCGATGATAAAAACCAAGGCCAAAAGACACAGGAGAAGGCCGTATAAAAGATATGTCCAATCCCACAGGCGGCGGTAATTTGAATTATAAACCCCTATAAAACACAATACCCCCAGCAAAACCCATAAAACCTGCCGTTTGGGAATCATATCCCACAACGCCCCTTCTTTCTGGTACGTGCTGCTATAAATGGAAAGAATCCCCAAAAAAGCGATCAGCAGGGCGAAAATAAGTATTTTAATCGTTGTTTTATCCATAATATTTCAGCTCTTGGCTCTTAGTAAAACAAATTCAATACTCTCTATTTACCTGGAGCCCTTGTACTTGGTCTTGTGAAGCCTAAAAACTTCTCTATAACCTATGAGCTATCAGCTATGACCTAAATAAGATTCTGCTCGACCATCTTTTCAATTATTTCTTTTGCCGCGCGGCTTGCGTCAGCGCCTGAACCGCCGCGTTCTAAAAAAACGCACAGTACAAACCTCGGATTGTCATATGGGAAAAATCCCGCGAACCAGCCATGAGGCGCGCCTCCCGCGGCCTGGGCAGTGCCTGTTTTACCGGCAATAGGAACCGGCAAACTATTCAACATATTGGCCGTTCCCCGCGCATCCTGTACTACCGCCCTCATCCCTTCTCTGATATCCTTGATAGTCGAAATTTTTAAATGTGTTTCATGAATATTACTATGGTATTGCGCCACATTTTTCCCGTCTATCGCCTTCATGATAACCGGCTGAACTAATTTCCCCTGATTGGCAAAAACAGCGGTCATGCGCGCCACCTGTAACGGAGTAACCAGGACATCACCCTGTCCGATAGCAAAATTAGCGGTATCGCCGTCAAACCAGCTTCTGAAACGGTGAATTTTTTTCCAGACCGGAGAAGGAATTAATCCGGCGGACTCATAAGGCAATTCTATCCCGGAAGAAACGGCAAAGCCGAATTTTACCGCGTAATCATGTATTATTTGAGGGCCAAGCAATAAACCCAGACGGTAAAAATATGAGTTACACGAATGAGCGATAGCCTCTTCCATATTCTGTAAACCGTGGACACCGTTACACGCAAACTCCTGTTGGCCCACGGCCACGCTGCCGGTACATTCAAAAGTCTGGGATTTATTTATTTTTCCTGTTTCAAGCCCGGCCGCGGCTACTACTAATTTAAAAATTGATCCTGGGGGATATGCCGCGCTTATTGCCCGGTTCATCAACGGAGAATTCCGGCTGCTAAAAAGCCCCTGTATAACACTTTGATTTTTTTCCACAAAAACCGACGGCGCAAAATCCGGGCTGCTGGCGAGAGCGAGAATTTCCCCGTTGTACGGATTCATTAAGACCACCGCACCCTTTTTTTCTTTAAGGACTTCTTCGGCGATCTGCTGAAGGCGGGAATCTATGGTAAGATGAACATTCTTTCCGCTCTGAGGAGGCTTAAATCCAATTACGCGGACCATCTTTCCTTTACGGTCAACTTCTACCGAAAGACCTCCGTCCTCCTGCCGCAAATAATAATCGTATTTCTCTTCGATTCCTCCAAAACCGACTATATCTTTTGTCTTATACCCATAATCTTCCAGTTCCGCGAGGCGCCAATGATCTATCTCGCTTAAATAGCCGAGGACATGTGAAGCCATGCTCCCAAAAGGATAATACCGTACCGGATATGAGTGGACTATAATTCCTCCGGCCCCCCCCTTCTCTTCTTCAACAGCCAAGGCCTTTTTAACGGGAACCCTGCGGGCGACAGAAACAGGCGCTCCGGGAGCCCCATAACCTTCCTGGAACCTCTTTTCAAGCACACGAGGATCCATACTCAGAATTTTCGAGAGTTTATCAAGAGAAGCTTCAAGCTCCCAGGAATCTTTAGGCATAACCATAACATCATACGCCAAAAGATTACCCGCGATTATCGCATTATTACGATCAAGGATTTTCCCCCGGCTTCCAGACTTCGGGATCAGGCGAATGCAGTTTTTATTGCTTAAATCGCGGAATTTCCCGCCGTTAATAATCTGGACATTAAACAAGTATGCCGCTAAGAATAAAAAAAAAGCGGCATACATAAAAACAATAATTTTAGAACGCATATTTTTTTCGGATGACGTACTCTTTGGCTACTTTCAAAACAACGGGAAAGAATAATGCGGTATACAGGGATTCAAAAAAGGCTATGCGCAGGAAAGCCCAAACAGGGACAGGCATACCGAAAAAAGCAAATAAAACCCGTGTGGTTATTGCGTTGACGCACGCGAGCAACGCGACAAATATCACCGCGTATACATTATACTCCAGAGAAATTCTCCTGGTCAATGTAATTATTGCCGCGCTCCAGAGAGGAAACAACACAACATTCATCCCGAACACGCCAATACCAAAGGCATCTTTCAAAACCCCGCAGATGACCCCGAAGGTAACCGCTGCCCTTGCTTTAAACGTGATCCCCGCAATTATCAGGGCTATAAAGAGCAGATCCGGCTTGATCCAG
>JAQUMS010000194.1 GCA_028717985.1 Candidatus Omnitrophota bacterium | reverse complement strand
CTTCTTTTTCCTTGCTCAGTATCGACGATCGCTTTTCATGATAATCATGCCCGGGGAAAACCACGGTTTCATCCTTAAGTTCTTTCAATTTTTGCAGTGTATCAAACATGGATTCCGGGGAACCGTTTTGAAAATCTGTCCGACCGATACTGCCGATCAAAAGCACATCGCCGGTGAATACTGCGCCTTCGCCATACACACTTACAGCATCATCCGTATGCCCAGGCGTATATATGATCTTAAAGCTATTGGAACCTATATCAACGTGATCGGCATCCTTCAACCGCCTATCCGCGACGCTGGAAACCGCTTTTTCATGCATTAACACCTGCGCTTTGAATTTTTCCTTTAATATAGCCGCAGAAGAAAAATGATCCGCATGGGTATGAGTATCCAGTATAAATCGCAGCTCGAATTTATGCCTCTTCAAATATTCACTATACTCATCCACTAAACTTATATGGGGATCAATCACCAGTGCTTCTCCCTGTGAGCTTAAAAGATACGAATAACAACTGCCTGCAATGAATTGTTTCACCATACAGCCCCCTCTTTTAGAACGTGCCTTTGCTTGTTTCAAAAGAAGCAGCATCTACCGCACTGATTTGACTGAAATGTTTCGACAATATATTAACTCTGATACGTATATCGGCCCTGTTTTCCTGACGGACGATTCGCAATGCTTTATTTACTATGTTCAATATTTTTTTCAGGAAGGCGTTCGAATTTTGAAAATACTTCATAGGCACACGGGACAACAAAAAGTGTCAAGATTGTTGAGAGCAAAACCCCGCCGATAACGGCAACAGCCATTGGAACCATCACTTCCGAACCAGGCCCGATAGACAATGCCTCAGGGATCGCGGCGGCGATCATTGCGGCGGATGTCATAAGAATAGGCCTCAGGCGTATGGGGCACGCATCCAAAAGCGCATCCTTTACTCCCATTCCCTGGTTGCGCCGGACATTAGTAAAATCGACGAGAAGGATAGAATTCTTCTTTACAATCCCCATAAGGAGAATAAGGCCGATCATGCTATAAAGATTCAGCGAATTGCGCGTTAATAACAAAAACAGAAACGCTCCCGTAATACTAAATGGCAATGCCAAAAGCACGGTAAAAGGATGGATAAAACTGTTGAACTGTGTTCCAAGAATCATATACGCGACAAAAATCCCTAAAATAAGGGCAAAAATCATACTTTGAAAAGACTCTTTGAAAGCCTGCGCGCCGCCGGAAAAAACCAGGCGGTAACCGCTTGGTAAAACTTCTTTGCTGATTTTCAAAACAGCATCCAAAGCCTCCTGCTGGGAATGGCCGGAAGCGGGATTTGCATAGATGCTGACGGCGCGCTCACGGTTTTTACGGGTAATTGAAAATAATGACGGTTTTTCATTTGCGGTCACAACTGCCGACAGCGGAACAACCTCCCCAAATTCATTACGGACCCACATTCTTTGAACGTCTTTTGTGTTTGAACGGTCAGCTTCAGCCAATCGCACGCGGATATCATACCGTTTACCGCGGCTGGTAAATTTACCATTACGCACTCCCCCAACCATAGCGTTGATGGTGTCCGCTATAGAAAGGATGCTTACGCCATGTTCGGCTGCCTTCTGCCGGTCTGGAAAAATTTGCAGTTCCGGCATGCCGAGTTGATAGTCGGTATCAACATCTACCATTATTCCCGATGCCTTCATCCGCCTCATAATTTCCTGGCCGTATTGCCCCAGTTTTTCCCAATCAGGCCCCCGGACCGTAAATTCAACGGGAAATCCGCGCTGAGCGGTGAACCCGGAAAGGGAAAGATCCTGAATCGAAGCGCGGTCTACGCCCGGAATACTGCTGAATTGCTTACGCACTATCTGCATAAAATCCTGTTGAGTCTCATGACGGCCGTTTACCAGAGGCCTCTGTTTAGGAGGTTTCATCGTAATAAAAATAAACCCCTGATTTACCTGGCTCCCAGAAAAACTGCCGACTACGCTATAATACTTTAAAACTTCCGGACACTGCAGGAGGAATTTCTCTGCTTCTTTAAAGAGCTCATCGGTCTTTTCAATAGAACTCCCCAAAGGTAATGTTATACGCGCAAGGAACCTGCTTTGATCCTGCGGAGGAATGAATTCTTTTTTCAAAAACCGCGCCATCCCTAAAGACGAAACAAAAAACAAAACCGCGATAATTAAAACCGTCTTGGGCCGGTTCAATATAAACGCAAGCGTACGCCGATACCTGTCTGATACCCCTTTCATGAACGTATCAATGACTTTCCCCAGTCTTGTTGTATGCCCCACGACTAAAAACTGCGAGCATCTCATCGGAGTAATGGTCAACGCCTCAATCAAAGAAGATATAACTGCTACTGATATCGTAACTCCGAACTGAAAAAAGAATTTCCCGACAATACCGTGCATAAAAATAACCGGTATGAAAATAGCCAAGATCGCGATGGATGCCGCAATGGCCGCAAAGGTAATCTCCCTCGCTCCTGTTAAAGCCGCTTCTTTTCGCGCAAGGCCATGTTCCTGATAACGCGAGATATTCTCAAGGACCATGATGGCATCATCCACAATAATCCCTATGACCAAAGAAAGCCCAAGCATGGTGAACGTATTAATAGTAAACCCGGCGAAATAAAGGATAAAAAATGCGCCCATAATAGAAAAAGGGATAGACAAAATAACATTAATGTTGGCGCTCCATGAACCTAAAAATAAGTAACAGACAAGTGAAGTCAGAATAACGGAAAGAAAAAGATTAAATTTTAACTCATTGACCGAATCCTTAATAAACTGGGTGGTATCAAACACTATCTCAAGATGCATACCTTCGGGCAAGTCTTTCTGAAGCTCTTCCATTCTGCGCTTTACGCCGTCTGCCACTGCCACGGCATTTGTGCCGCGCTGTTTAATTATCCCCAAGCCGACCGAGGGCTTTCCCCCGCTGCGAGAAATCCTGCGGATATCTGCCAAGCCGTCTTCGACGCTGCCGACATCCCCGATACGCAGGCTTTTCCAGATCGGGCCGCCACGCACACGCGTTGGTATCGTCAAATTCTCAAATTGTCCCGGGGTTGTAGCCTCACCATACACCCTAACATTAATTTCTTTGGGGCCTGAGTCTATATATCCTGAAGGAATATCGGCGTGCTGGAAGTTTATCGCGTTAAGCACGTCTTCCACCGTAAGCTCCATATTCTGCATTTTTTCAGCATCAAGCCAAACACGAAGATTGGGATCGACATACCCTCCCAACCTAATATCGCCAACCCCGGGCACAATAGTGATCTGATCTTTTAAAATCTCATTGGTATACCGGCACAGATCTTTGATAGACTTATCCCCGGAAAGCGCTAAAAACATTATAGGCTGATCTTCAGGATTAGTCTTGGTCACAACAGGCGGATCAATATCATGCGGCAGGTTTCTTTGCGCTTGAGCTATTTTGGTCTGCACTTCTTGAAGAGCTACGTCTATATTGCGGTTAAGATTGAATTCCAGAGTGATCTGCGATGTTCCCTGCATTGAAACAGAGGTAACTTCTTTCAACCCCTCGACGCTCATTACCGCGTCTTCAATAATGTCCGTCACATCGGTTTCCATAATTTCAGGAGCAGCGCCCTCCCAGGTTACCGAAACCGACACAACCGGGAAATCAACATCAGGCAGCTGGCTTACCCCTAAACGCTGAAAGCCTATCCAGCCAAAAACAAGGACGCCAATCATGAGCATCCATCCAAAAACAGGATTTTTAATCGAAATATCAGATAATGTCATTGGAATATTGTATCCGGGTTAATTTCACCGGCAGCGACCAATAACTGCCAATAAAAACGTTTACTTTCATACGAAGTATGAATATAGCTTCTTCGAACATCTCCCAAATTCTGTATCGCGG
>JAQUMS010000193.1 GCA_028717985.1 Candidatus Omnitrophota bacterium | reverse complement strand
GAAGCATTGGATTTTGGAGCGGACGCGATATATATGGCCGCCTGAGCCAAAGGGATTTGAGCTTCCGGCAAACCGATACATTCAGAGATCTGCATAGCGGCATGCGCCAAAACAAGCGCAAGCGGACCAGCGTTCCCCACATCTTCAGAAGCACAAATACAAATTCTCCTCGCGATAAACCGGGGATCTTCACCCGCCTTCAACATACGGGCCAACCAATACACGGCGGCATCAGGGTCCGAACCGCGCATAGATTTAATAAAAGCGGAAGCGGTATCATAATGAGAATCTTCATCTTTATCAAATACGGCTATTTTCTTTTGCATCGACTCGCCCGCGACGGCAAGACTAAAATAAATAAAACCATCTGACGAAACCGGTGTAGTTAAAATCCCCACCTCAAGCGCGTTCAAAGCCCGGCGGGCATCCCCGTCGCACCGGGTAGCAATAAACGCTAAAGCCAATGGGTCCGCTTTTATTTTATAATTACCCAGGCCTTTTTCTTTATTCCCAATCGCTGATTCCAAGATAAAAACAATCTCTTTCTCTTCTAAAGGCTTAAGCTCAAAAACAAGGGACCGGGAAACAAGAGGAGGGATAATCGCAAAACAGGGATTATGAATCGTGGCGCCGATCAAAATAGGATTACCTTCTTCGATGAACGGCATAAGAACATCCTGCTGGGCCTTGTTGAATCTGTGGATCTCATCAATAAACAAAACTGTTTTTTGCCCGCTGGTTTGCTTTCGGGCTTCCGCCTCAAGAATGATTTTGCGCAATTCTTCAACATTTGAATTAACCGCATTGATGGAAACAAATTTAGCCTTTGTCGATCCGGCGACACATGTTGCTAAGGAAGTTTTCCCGACCCCGGGCGGCCCGAACACAAGCAAAGAATTAAGCCGGTCTGCCTCAATAGCCCTCCGTAAAAGCTTACCTTCACCAATGATGTGTTTTTGCCCGGTAAATTCGGATAAAACGGAAGGCCGCATGCGCAAAGCAAGAGGGATATCGAAACTATGCTGAGTGGAAGAGGTTTTAAATAAATCCATGAATCGCTGTTATATCCTTGGGGCATCAAAAAAAAATCCCCGCACTGTGCCGTCGAGAAGTTGATGGCAGAACCCGTAGGTTCACAAGGGAACCTCCTTTTCCCGCCTCGGCGGAAAAAGAGTATTGGCTCCCTGCAAAAAAGTGTTGGTTCACCAAACATCTCTCCTCTAACGTACACGGCAGGGATATAATTTCGCCGCATCAATAGTATACCATACCGTGATGGGGAATTCAACCCGAGGCGGCTCACATGCCGCTCGTGAAAAAATTACCGCAGGGTCGCCTTAAACGTGTCTGTGAGAAGAGCGCATATCCGCGAATGTAAAGGAACCACCTCCGCATCGGTAAGGGTCCGCTCGGAAGAACGATAGATACAGGTAATAGTAAGACCTTTGAAACCCGCTGGTATCTGTTTACCTTTATAATAATCGGATATTTTTACATCCGTTAATAAGCCGCTTCCGTTTTCGTGCACCGCCGACAGTATTCTCCCGGCGGGGATAGTGTCTCCGACAACCATGCTTATATCCCGTGAAATACTCGGATAAAGCGGTAACGAAACAAATTTCTTTTCCCAAATAAGAACCTCATCAAGGAGAATGTCCAGATTTATTTCGGAGCAAAAAACCTGCCTATTTTTAATATCAAAAGCGTCCAGAACGGGCGAGGGTATTATGCGCAGGAAACCGGCATCTTTACCTTTGATCGAAATACGTATTTCTCCCGCTTGTTCCGCAAACGAATACGCGGATATACCAAAAGACCCGAATACCGCTTCGCATATGCCCTTCAAATGCAGAAGCGTAGCATTTTCGCGGAGTACCCCGTGTTCTGTAAATCGAGACGAAACGCCGCACAAAGCTATGCCTAAAACACCAGATTCAAGAGGGACATTATTTACCCATGAGAAATTTTTTGTAATCTCAAAAATATTTATATACTCTTGTTTATGATTCAGGTTCCTGCTTACGCAACGCAAAAGTCCGGGGATACTGCTGGGACTCATCATCTCTTGTTCACCGCTTAAGGGGTTCATTATTTCAATGGCGGATGCGGGAACCGCCCCTAAGACCTGAGTTACGGTTTTTTTATCGGTCAAGCTTAACGTATTAACTTCATGTAATCCCAACCCCACAAGCACGCGCTTCAAATTCAACACCGCATCCCGTTTTTCGAAACCCGCGGGTTTCGGTCTAAGCGACGGTAATGTGACTTTAATTTTCTCATATCCGTAAATCCTGGCTATTTCCTCAATAATATCTTCTTCTATTTTTACGTCTGTCCGGTACGGAGGAACTGTAACGCGCATCATATCTTTTGACGACCGGGTAACCGTAAATCCCAGATGGACGAGCATTTTTTGCGCGGCGGAAAACGGAACAGAAACTCCAAGTATTCGCTCTACCACGCTAAGACGCACAGAAACAATTAAAGACTTCACGGCGGAAAAACGGGAAGAACAAACCGCACTCATCTGCCCACCGGCTATCTCTTCCAGTAATTGAGCGGCCCGAAAAGACGCGGGAGAAACAATACCCGGGCTGATGCCTCTTTCAAAACGATACGCGGCTTCAGTTTGTATACCAAGAATTTGCCTGCCCCTTCTGATAAGAACAGGATCAAAAACCGCGGCTTCCAATAAAACCGACCTGGTTGAATCTCCGACCTCGCTTTCAATCCCTCCCATAATACCCGCGACAGCCACTGCTTTTTCTTTATCCGCGATAACTAAAATATCGGGGGTAAGCTCGCGTTTTTTACCGTCGATCGTCGTCAATGTTTCATTCTTGTATGCCCTGCGGACAATAATATGGGGAGAGGCTAATCTATCGAGATCAAACGCGTGCAAGGGTTCTCCGGATTCGAACAAAATATAGTTGGTAATATCCACTACATTATTGATACTTCTGCATCCAACAAGCTCCAGCCGCTGTTTCATCCAATCAGGCGAAGCCCCTACCGCAACATCGCGCACAATACGAGCCGTATACAAAGGACAATCCTTTTTATCGGCTATTTCAATTGCAACGCCTGTTTTTATGTTTTTATTACCCGCGCCGGAACGCTGTGCAAAAGGATCCCGCATTTTTTTATTGGTCACGGCGGCAACTTCACGGGCCAATCCGGTCACGCTCAACCAATCGGGGCGGTTCGACGTTATTTCTATTTCAAAAACACAATCCCCGTCCCGCTCTTCGCATCCGCCTACCTCCAGCCCTGCCATGGTTAATTTCTGAGCAAGTTCCCGCGGCGGAATATCAATATCGACAAAATCTTTGAGCCAATTATACGTTACCTTCATATCATGTATCCTTTTGGTCAGCCTTAAAACTGTTTAAGAAAACGCAAATCATTTTCAAAAAAAGTACGGATATCATTAATCCCGTATTTTAACATCGCGATCCGCTCTACGCCCATTCCAAACGCAAATCCCGTATATGTACGGTCGTAACCCACGTTTTTAAAAACATTCGGGTGCACCATACCGGCGCCCAGGATTTCCAGCCAGCCTTTGCGGCCGCACACAGAGCAACCCTTTCCTTTACACTTAAAACAGGAAATATCCACTTCAACCGAAGGCTCGGTAAAAGGAAAAAAATGAGGGCGGAACCGCATATGTATGTCCGTGCCGAAAACACTCTTGGCAAAAACCTCCAACATTCCTTTTAAATCGGAAAACCGTATTCCCTCATCCACCAGTAAGCCCTCAATTTGGTGAAACATAAATGAATGACTCGCATCCACGGCATCAGGCCGGTATACCCTGCCGGGAACAACTATCGCCAAAGGAGGTTTCGCGTTTTTCATAACCCGAACCTGCATAGGCGACGTATGACTGCGCAAAAGATAT
>JAQUMS010000192.1 GCA_028717985.1 Candidatus Omnitrophota bacterium | reverse complement strand
CACCACTCCATTATCCAAACCAACTCCGGACACGCGGCCTTCCGAGATCCTGATGTCCAGGACTGAACGGCTGTAAAGAACTTTCACTTTTTTGCGTTCAAGTTCCTTTTTAAGGATATCCGCGATGCTATGCGAACGGTCGGTAACCGGAAAAACGCGTTCCTGCCTCTCAACCTTAAGCTGAACTCCCCGCTCTTCAAAAAACCGCATAAGATCAGAAATAAAAAATTTCTTAAACGCATCCCGCAAAAAATCACCCTGCCCGTAAAACCTTTTCAAAAAAGCATCCAAATCACACGCATTGGTCAAATTACAACGCCCTTTCCCGCTCAGCAAAAGCTTCCTGCCGGGAATTTTATTCTTTTCAACAAGAACGACTTCCTGTTCAAAATCGGCAGCCCGGATAGCGGCCATCATTCCAGCCGGCCCCGCGCCAATCACGATTATCTTCTTATTACCATCCATTTATATATACCTATCTGTTTTTAAACATAAAAACAGGGTGGACACATGCGTGTGCAACCCGTCTATGTTTGCTCCCGGCTCTTAGTTGTGATCTATCTTTCTCAAAGAATAAACAACACAAAACTCAACACTGTTTATTAAAGAAGATCCTCTATCGTGAATATTGATTCCAGCTTGCATCCGACACGCGCAAGATTGTCCGCGGCGCCTTCTAATCTATCAACAATAACAATACAACATTCAACCAAAACCCCCATTTCATCCAGGACTTTTTTAGCTTCAATCAAAGATTTACCGGAAGTGGCGACATCATCAACTAAAACAACAGTATCCCCTTTTTGTAAAGCCGGGCCTTCTACCTGACGCTGGGTCCCGTGTTCTTTCGCGGATTTACGGACAATAAAAACCTGGACCGGTTTTTTTTGAATATGGCTGAGAGCGGCTAAAGCGCCGACAATCGGATCAGCACCAAGTGTAGGCCCGCCGACAGCTTCTATCTGCCTGGTTTTTATCATTTCCAGGATTATGCTCGCGACCAAATACGCGCCTTCCGGGGTCATGGTGATAATTCTTCCATCAAGATAATAACTGCTTGTCTTACCGGAAGATAGAACAAAGTTCCCTTTTTTAAAAGCCTTTTTTTTCAACAAAACCAGCAGATCTTTTTTTAATTCAGGCATTTCGGTTTTGTGTGTCATATCATTTCCTTTCTAAACAAGGTCAATAAGCTCAATCCATCGAGGATTATTTTACTATCCCGCTCTCCGTATGTCAATACACATAACCATCCCTCCTCTGACCACCCCCACTCCGGAAGTGGGACAGTTCGTAGGATTGTCCCACTTCCGGAGTGGGGGTGGTCAGGAAGAGACGTGAATAGTTTTTGACAAATCCCGTATTCATTGTTATCATAAATGTCATATACCCATGACGGAACGAAAAAAATCTATCCTTCACAGGTTCTGGCGCACTTTTAAACATATCATCTATCCCCGCGTCTGCCTTGCGTGCAAACAACGGATACCGGAATCATTGACAGATGACATTCTCTGCGTGGAATGCAGGAAAAAAATCAGAAAAAATATCCCTCCCTTCTGCTCTTCCTGCGGCAGACATCTTGTAATCGTTCATTCCGGAAAAAAAATATGCGCGGAATGTTTAAAAAAACACCTGCATTTCGACAGGGCCTTTAGCCCATGCCGGTATGACGGGCCGATTAAAGAATTGATCCATGAGTTTAAATATAAAAATAAGGAATATCTCGGCGAACCGCTATCACGGCTGATGATCGATTTTATAAAACATTACGCTGTCCCGATACGGCAGATTGATTGCATAATCCCTATGCCCCTTCATCCGGTAAAACTAAGGGAACGCGAATTCAATCAGGCGGGGATCCTCGGGGACTATATCGCGCGTGAATTTAATAAATCGATCGACCACCGGGTATTGCTGAAACAAAAATGGACCAAAACACAAACTGAACTTTCCCATGCCGAGCGGATGCATAACGTCAAAAATTCTTTTCGCGTCTCCCATGACGGCGTTATTAAAGGGAAAACTATCCTTCTGATAGATGATGTTTTAACTACCGGGGCGACGGCCTCGGAAGCGGCGTTCACGCTTAAAAAATACGGGGCATCGGCAGTTTTTATCCTGGCCATCGCGAGCTGAAAATGAGAATATTACGAGATTATTTTTTACGTGAATATTTCGGGCCGTTATTTCTCAGCCTTATCGTCCTTACATTTGTTATGCTCCTTGGGAATCTGGTTAAAATAGCGGACCTTGTTATAAACAAGGGCGTTGATATCTTCACTGTTTTTAAGCTTTTCCTTTTCATGATCCCGGCATTGTTAACATACACCCTCCCCATCGCGAACCTCGTCGCCGTCCTCATGTCGACAGGCAGGCTCTCCAACGACAACGAAATTCTCACTATCAGGGTCAGCGGGATTAATTTATTCCGGTTTATATCCCCGGTACTGATAATCGGCATACTTTTGAGCCTGCTTCTTGTGATATTAAACGACAAAATAATTCCCTACGCGCATTTCGCCTCCCGGAAAACTCTTATTGAAGTCGGCGTTAAAAACCCCACCGCCGCGCTTGAACCGGGGGTGTTTATTACTTCATTTGAAAAATATATTTTATTTATTTATTCCATTGATAAGGATAAACTTCATAATATCCGCGTATATGAACCACAGGGCGAAGATAAACCGACGAGGATTATCGTTGCCAAAAGCGGAGAATTCATCTCAATACCGGAAAAAAACATGCTGAAATTAAAGTTAAACGACGGGACCGCCGATGAACCCGACCCGGCAAACCCAACAACGTTTTATAAACTTAATTTTAAGACGTATTACATGTCACTCAACCTTGCCCAGATGCAGGACAAAGACAAAATTGAAAAAAAACCGAAAGACATGACCATCGGGGAAATCGAGGAGCAGATTTCAAAATTTCAAAAGCAGAAAATCGACATCATACCTCTCCTGATAGAACTAAACAAAAAAATCGCGCTGGCGTTCGCCTGCTTCATCTTTATGCTTTTCGGACTGCCGATCGGCATTATTACCCACAGGCGGGAAAAATCCATTAATTTCGGCATCTCCCTGGCGGTAATGGGTATTTACTACCTCCTGCTCGTCGCGTCGGAGAGCATCGCTTTAAATGAACTGCTCCCGCCTCAGATCAGTATTTGGATACCTAATTTTATTTTCGGTACAATCGGGGCATTCTTAACGTTCAAACTATGCGTATTTTAGACCGGTATATATTCAGGTCAATTCTCGGGGGATTTTTCGGATGCCTTTTTGTTTTCCTTTTTTTATACGTCATTATCGATCTGTTCATGCACCTGGACATGATTCACGACAAACAGATCGCCATCATACAGCTTGTGCAGTATTATCTCAATAATCTGCCGGTGATTTTTGTACAGGTAACGCCGGTAGCCGCTCTTCTCTCTACATTATATACGTTTGCCCGCCTTAATAAGGATAATGAACTTATCGCCATGCGTTCATCGGGATTAAATATCTACCAAATCACCCGGACAATCATATTTTTCGGCCTCATCACAGGCATAATAATATTCTGGGTAAATGACAAAGTAGTCCCCCAGTCAATGATCACCATTAGCAAGATCAAAGACCTGATGGAAAAAGGGACCCAGAAAGAAAAAGAACGTGAATATGAAATAATTAAGAATCTTACGCTTTACGGAATGAAAAACCGCCTGTTCTTCATCAATAAATTCACTCCCGCGAACAATACAATGGAAAAAATAACCATCCTGGAGCATGACGAACAACAGAATATCACAAAAAAAATCGTGGCGAACAGGGGTGAATATAAAGACGGCTTATGGAGATTTTACGGAAGCACAACCTATACCTTCGATGAAAACGGGCAATTAAAACAAGACCCGC
>JAQUMS010000191.1 GCA_028717985.1 Candidatus Omnitrophota bacterium | reverse complement strand
AACGATTTCTTTGCATCCTTCATTTTTGCAATCAAGTATCCGTAAAACATTCTGTTCAAAACGGACCTTACAGTCATCGCACAGATCAGGAAGATTGCTTTGAAGTTTTTCCCGCAATTGGACGGTTAAGCGTTTCTTATCTTCCGGGCATCCCAGGCTATTGATAACGATGGAATATCCCGTAACAGGATATGAACGCAGTAACTGATCAGCCAAGGCGATTATTTCAATATCTAACTCCGGGCTCCTAGAACCGATAACTTCACAGCCGATATGATGAAACTGACGGTATCTTCCTTTTTGAGGGCGTTCCATCCGAAACATCGGCCCCATATAATAGGATTTAAAAAGATTACCCGTCTTATCAAGATTATTCTCAATATAAGCGCGGACAATAGACGCTGTTCCTTCCGGGCGTAAAGCGTATGAATCCTCTCCTTTTTGAATAAGAAACATTTGCTTTTGCACAATTTCTGTAGCGTCTCCCAGAGAGCGTTGATATAAAGAGGATTCTTCTATGAGTGGCGGACGGATTTCAAGATAATTATAGAGGGAAAAAACACGGCGGCTTACTTGTTCTATTTTCTGCCATTGCTTTATCTGATCAGGCAGAATATCACGTGTTCCCGGAACTCTTTTAAACATAATAATCCAAGGTAACTACAATGCACATTTGCACGGTATGCGATTAAGAAAAATTAACGATGAGAATTATTTTATACTTTTGTCTTCATATCGAGGCCCGGTTTAAAAACTACAACCTTCCTGGGGGGAACGGGAACTGTCTGTCCGGTACGGGGATTTCTTCCAGTGCGGCTTTTTCTTTGTTTCACTTTAAAAACGCCGAAATTACGAAGCTCGATTTTTTCGCCTCTCATTAAAGCATCAATCATACAATCAATAGTCATCTGGATAACTCTTTTTACATCGGTTTGTTTGAGTTTTGTCTGATCAGCGACCTTAAGTATAATATCCTTTTTAGTCATCCTATCCTCCTTAATGAACACGTGACTTATGGAACGAACACCATAAGTCTCAGTGTACCTGCCGATAGGCAGGAATTAACTCCGGCGGTTACACGTAGATTTCGTAAAAAATCTACGCAGTGCTTTACTGCCGAAGCAGTTTATTCCTTAGTGAACAAATACTATAAGAAATACTCTCATGCCGCGAAACAACACAGGCCTTTACGGCATCCGGTTTGTTTTACTATTGACTTACAGGCACCTGTGAGTTTCCACCCGTCCTTTTGCGTAACTGTTTATTCAGCAAAAGCTTATGATAAATATAGCATGAAATATCTTTCCGGTCAATAAAAATATTATATCAAAATCATCTCCACCTCGTAGGTGATACAGCTTTTGGTTTGCACCACCTACGAGGTAGAAATAGTTACATTATAAGGGTAAGCTTTTCTTCTCCGAGGAGATCTTCTATAGTACGGATCAGATCTTCTGACGGGGAAACGAATAATTCATCGCCGACAAGCAGCTGAATTTTTGATTTGGCCGGCGTGTCCAAATGAAGATATACCGGGACCGCGCCGGGAAACGAGGAAAGCATTTCTTTCAGGCTGGCAAAAAGATTTTCCTTAATACCGGAAATATCTATATTTACGGCAGAAATCAATTTATAAATCTGTTCTATAGGAAATAAATCATTGGCTATTATTTTCGGTGATTCCTCTTTTAAATTAAGCTTTCCTTTTATCATCACCACAGAGTTTGGCTGAAGGTACCGGGAGACTTTCTGGAACGTCGCCGGAAATACCAGGACCTCAACAACCGCTTCCAGATCTTCAAATTTCAAAATCGCCATTTTCTCCTGTTTGCTCCTGGTAACGGTCTGTTTTATTTTAGTGATCATGCCGATCACTTTAACGGTATCCTGATCTTTATGCTGGTGCAAATCGTTAATAATAGACGAGGCGAACCGTTTTAAATGCCTGGCATACCTCGCTAACGGATGGCCGCTCACGTAAAATCCAAGGATCTCTTTCTCAAACGCAAGCAATTGCGGTTCCGGCCACTCTTTTATATCAATAGTCGTTGTCGCAACCCCGCTGAATCCGTTAGATTGGGAAACATCCTGGTCAAAAAACGATATTTGCCCCGAAGAACGGTCTCTTTGCACCCGGGACGCGGATTCCAAAAGTGCATCCAGAGAAGCAAACATACTGGCGCGGGAAACCTTAAACAAATCAAGCGCTCCGCACTTAATCAAACTCTCCAGTACTTTCCGGTTTGCCAGCCGTAAGTCAATTCTCTGGGTTAAATCTTCCAGAGATTTGAACTCACCGCTTTTTTCCCGGGATTCTATCACGGATTCAACCGCCCCTTTTCCCACATTTTTAACCGCCAAAAGACCGTAGCGGATTTTATTCTCGCTTTCAACGGTAAATAAAGCGTAGCTTTTATTTATATCCGGGGGCCCGATTTCTATCCCCATACGTTCCGCCTCAGCAACGTATTCCACGATTTTATCAGTATTATCCCGATCCGAAGTAAGCAGCGCCGTCATGAATTGCACGGGGTAATTAGCCTTGAGATACGCCGTACGGTATGAAATTACCGCGTACGCCGCGCTATGACTGCGGTTAAATCCGTACCCGGAAAAATACTCGACCTGGTCGAAAACTTTGGCCGCGATCGATTCCTTCACGCCTTTTTTAACCGCTCCCTGGACAAAATGGTTCCTCTCTTTTTCCATGACCTCAGGGATCTTTTTTCCCATCGCCCTGCGGAGAAGATCGGCTTCGGCGAGCGAAAATCCGGCAAGAGTGGACGCGATCTGCATAATTTGCTCCTGATACACCATAATACCGTAGGTATCTTTCAGGATCGGTTCAAGGAGTTTATGATCATAGCGGATAGGAACATTATTACGTTTTCTCTGGATAAAATCGTTTAACATCCCGGAACCCATGGGGCCCGGACGGTATAAAGCCAAGAGCGCGATCAAATCCTCGAATTTTTCCGGCTCAAGTTTCCTTAAAAGGTCGCGCATTCCCGAACTTTCAAGCTGGAATATCCCGATTGTCTGCGCCGCGGAAAAAAGCTTAAATGTCGTCTGATTATCCATGGGAAGCGTATTGAAATCTATATCTATGCCCTTAGTCTTTTTTATGGTTTTTAACGTCTGGTCTATAACTGTCAGCGTTCTCAACCCGAGAAAATCCATCTTTAACAGGCCGATTTTTTCCAAGGCGGTCATTTCATAGCCGCTGGTGATCTGGTGTTCCTGATTTTCAAAAAGCGGCATATATGTATACAACGGCTTATCGGCAATCACAACACCCGCGGCATGTATTGAAACATGCCTGTTTAAGCCCTCCAGGGACAACGCCATATCTATCAAGTCTTTAATCTGTTTATCATTCTTATAAAGATTCTTTAACTCTGCTTCGCTCTCCAACGCGTCTTTTAACGTGATATTCGGATCTACGGGGATCATTTTCGCGATCCGGTCGACATCGGCATAACTCATTGCCATCACTCTGCCCACATCCCTGACCACGGCGCGGGCTTGCATCGTCCCAAAAGTAATGATCTGCGAAACATTCTCCCTGCCGTATTTACGGGTCACGTATTCAATAACTTCCTGGCGGCGTTCATAACAAAAATCTATATCGATATCGGGCATGCTTACGCGCGACGGATTGAGAAAACGTTCAAAAAGCAGGTTGTACCGCAATGGATCTATATCCGTAATGCCCAGTAAATAACTTACCAAGCTGCCCGCCGCCGACCCGCGGCCCGGGCCAACGGGAATACCGCTGCTTTTCGCGTAATGAATAAAGGCCCAGACGATCAGGAAATAACTGGTAAACCCCATGTCCCTGATCATTTTCAATTCATATTCGAGCCTCGCGGTAATATCGGGTCCTGCGTCAGGAAATCTCGTGTTCAAGCCCGTTTCACATAATT
>JAQUMS010000190.1 GCA_028717985.1 Candidatus Omnitrophota bacterium | reverse complement strand
AAGGATAGGTATTTCGCCGAACTCACGCTTAGCTCAATGAATAAACAGGAACGCGAGGCATTTATAGCCGGATACCTTGAGAGGATGTATGCGGTTGCCGCGATCATGAAAGGATACGACAGGTCCCGGGTGTCTTTCCGCCTGAACGCTGTTTTTGACGAAACAATAAGCAAGCTGGTAGAAGATTCACGGCACAGTGAAATCAGTATGGCCGCGTTTGACATTCTTAAAGATGCCCCGTTCGCCCAGATCCAAAATCTCAGGGTGTTGACAAACAGTATAGCTCTTTATCTGTTAAACGAAATTCATTCCAAAGATAATATTATCAATCAGGCCTTATACGAAAATATTTCAGAGGTACGTTTTAGTACGCTCATCAAGCGCATTAAATCCGTGAGGATCCTTAAGCGGATCATTCAGGAAAACAAAATCCGCATACTGGACAATCCGGAATTTTTCCGCCGGCGTTTAGATGAGTTTTTATCGTCCGGGCTGGAAGCTTTGCAGGTGAATACCAAGGTTTTCCACGCTGAATTTGTTCTTGATAGTCATCCGGCCAGGCCGCTTGAATTGTCTGATATTGAAAAAGAAGCGATAATATTGTATCTGAATGATTTCTCGGAAGTTGTTCGTCTTATTCATGAATATTTGATAATTCCCGTCGTTATTCCTGAATTGGTGATACCGGTGAAGACAAATAATCACGCGGTTGACCGGAGAAAAAAGAAAGAATCCCCCGTGCTCAAAGAAATCCTCAAAGGTTTTGACGGCGGGGAAAAAGGCCTGGTCACGCTTTCAGTAATGCTGCGGAACGGTAATTTCAGGAATGATCCGGTAACGGTTAATCAGCTTGTCGCTTCGCAAACCATGTATAGAAGGGGAGCGATCAGGGCTGAATTGCGTAACCTTGTGCTTGTGCGTTTAGTCATGGTTGATAAATCCCGGAAGCCGTACCGTTATTATCTTTCTTCGTTGTTCAAATATATATCGGGAGACGACAGCCGGGCGATACTACAAGTATTAGCGGAGATCAAAAATTACCGGACCGCGTTTCATCTGTATCCGTTGACACGCGCGGAAATAGAGGCGTCCCGCGAATCAGTTGAACAGATAATAGGAAAATATCCTTTATTGGCGACGGCTTTTGACGGCGGGGACAAAGACGGAAACCAGATACCGGTGATGCCGGAGGACATGTTCGACTCATTAGCACACATAAAAATGCCTGATTATCTGAAAGGGGTATTATCAGCGGGCCCGTATCTTTCATTTGACCATGTCCCTTATTCGTATTTTCTCTCTCTTGAGTTACTCATAGAGGCGGTTATCAAAGAACTCCAGACAGGGGAGAGCGCAATCGCGCCCGGAAATTTTAAAACGATCATCCACCAGTTTTTATTAAGGGAAGATGTGGCGATGATGGTAATGAAGATCGACCTCTATAAAACGGGAAAAGAAGCGGAAAGTATAAAGGCTCGTTTAGCAAAGGAAATTGCCGCCGGTATCCGGGAAACCGAATCTATCTTTTCCTCGCATGCGAAGTCTCTGGGGATGAGCCAGGCGGATGTTTCGTGGTTAGTAGTATCTCTTTTAATCATCGGATTTGACCGTACAAAAGCGATAGCGGCAGGAAACAATCCGGGTCAAGTACGTGGGGCTCTTAAAAAAGAACTCCGGGATTTTTACGCGCAAGAAATCAACCGTTTCTTTGAGACCCGGATGAAAAATCCCGGATTTGCCGGGATCATCGATAGTTTGTTTGTTTCCGATCTGGAAAAATCAGGGAAGACCAGGAAATTTACGGATTTTGACCGTTTCATGCAGAAAGAATTCGTGAAACACGGCATTAGCCAATTCCACGCCCGGAATATTATGGGCGTACTCATGGGGCATCCGGAATATTCTTCCTGGTCCACTACGATACTGAACAGTTCTAAGGGGTCTTTCGAATACAGCGCGGCAGTTAAAAATATTTACGGGATACTTATATTTATTATTTTATATTCGGATTTGGCCAAGGCAAACGCTTTTGTCGGCGGCAATTCCGTGGGTTCCGATATGACGACGGCAATGCAGGTTCAGGCTCGCGGCCGGATTGAAAACCACCTGGATTTGATCGCCAAAGGAATGGAATATTTTGCCGGAATGTTCGGGTATCTTCAGGTTCCCGCTTTACCTGCCGCGCGTATTGAAGAAACTGCGAAACAAGAAGAAATAGCGTTGTCTCCGTATCAGCCGCTTTATCAGTTGATCCTTGACGAGGTTGTTGGAGCGATCCGAGAACAGAGGATACGCGAATGGAAACCCCGGGTTATCGGCGCGGTCGTAAACATGTATCTGGAAAATAATACGGAAGAGATTAGAAATGTTTTAGGTATTACAGAAGAACAGTTTGTTTCCGAATTGGAAAACATCCGTCATTTTGTTATTGTTACCCTGCGCAAAGACGAGGCGGTACTCAATGCTTTTGAAGATGTTAAAGGCCTCGCAGGAGAAGAAATTCCGGTGGAGGCATCTGTTATTCAATCAGTTGACAAAATTGAAGATCAATTGCGTGCTGCCGTAAATCCCATGATTCGTCTCTATGTCGATTCTCCATCGGCGGTTAAAACTGAAAAAGGTTTTATCTACCGTGCCACGGCGTCAGTCCCGGAGTCTGGAGAACCTGTGTATAAAGCCGTAGAAATAAAAGAGGAAAATAAAATTGCTTCTGTTTTATCCGCGTTGCCGGCTTATGGGATAACCCGGGAAGCCGCGGTTCGCATGAGAGCGGCAGGGGTTGATATTGCAAAGGTACTTGAAATACTCCAGAGAATAAATCTTAATCTCGAACTGTATCCTTCGATACATCAATTTATCGTCACCGCGGAAAATCCTGAAATCAGCGCTTTCCGGTCTTACGGACAGCAGGTAATGGGCAATCTTGATACAGTCGAAAAATTAATTTCGAACCGGATTGCAGGGTTAAACGTAATAAATGAAATTCTTGCCCGAAGATTCGCGTGGGAACGGATCGCCTCCCGTTATTTGCCGGGATGGATCGATTCCCAGCTTTCCGCGGAAAATAAAGTTTTGGTATATTTTAAACCCGGCAGTGTATTTGACTTTAAACAGTGGATTGACGCCTATAAACGCAGGCCGAGGATCGCCGGAAATTTATTTATGCGCGAAGAAAACTTCCAGCTTGGGTATAAAAATTATCAGGAAAAATCCGAAGAAGCAGGAGAACCCGCCTGTTTGTCATATGAGGACTATAAAAAGGTCATGAAAGCGATACTAAAAGCCGGGGTTGAAAATGAGAAAGAAATCGCGATAAATGAAGAAATCACAATAAAACAGGATTCAATAGTGGTTTTTGGATTCGATTCGTATAACAAAAAAGAAAAACGTAATTTATTTTCGTATGTATTTTTTGACAGTGAACACATGTTTGCGGTTGTGTTTAACCATGAAGGGAAGCCGTATCTGCTGTATTACCGGCCGTTTAAATTCTTGTTTGCCACCAGAAGCATGGCGCCGTTTTATACCGGGGAAGCATATGAGTCATCCGGGAAAGGTTTGTTGGGCACAAGCGCCGCCATTCATAGCGCGGCAGTACAATTGCCTGGTTGGGAGGATTTTATACGTGAATTGCTCAACGGGCTTAAAGATAAATCAGGGTTATCTGCGCGGGCGTTTGTTGGAGAAGCTGCGGAACAGTATTTGAAAAAAGACGAAACGGCGGTTTATCTTGACGAAGAAAACCGTCAGGGACGGACAATTTCCCGCTTGGACGTGATCAAAGCTTTAAAATCTTTGCCTGAGATCAACGCGATTTTCGCGCATAAAGATAATGCGTATGAAGATACGGAAGAACCTGAAGTGAATCTTGTGGGAGAACGGGATAGGGCTGTTATTCGTAATCCTGAAGATGTCCGCGCGGCAATACAAGCTTTGC
>JAQUMS010000189.1 GCA_028717985.1 Candidatus Omnitrophota bacterium | reverse complement strand
CTCGATGAATCGGTAAGGCAATTGGTCGCGTTTGCCTGTAATTCAATACACTGCTGGGCAGTCATTTTATCGCATTCAGGCCAGGCAAGGCGTTCCTGGCACAGCGTAGTATTGCAGTGATTAGAAAACCCGTCGCCGCAGGTAGTGCTCCGGCAGCAGTTCAATTTCTGAGTACATTTTTCAACAAGAGGGCCGAAAGCATCACACTTCTGTTTACAATCAAGCGCTTCACTTTTAATTTCATACCGGAAACAATCCTTTGAAGCATCATCCGGACATGGTTTTTTTTCGATTTTTGAATAAACGGGAATCAATGCCGCACAATTTTGCAGACCGGACCTTGAATCGGGAACGCATCCGGCAGATTTAGGAGGTAATTTATCTTCCGTACAGAACCAGGCGTTATTTCCGTCTTTTATACAGGGAGTATTTTGCTGATTGGGTTCGAGATTGGGACATCCTCTCTGCTGGCATTGGGGTAAAGGATCATTGCATTTTTGCAGAGGATCAAAACATCCCTGAGCAGGCAACGCAGAGCACGAACCGGAGTAAAACGCGAGATCTTTACAGGGAAAATCAGAATCTTCATCTTTCGTGCAGTGAATGAATCTTTTTTGAGGATTATTAATAGACAAGCAACAGTCGGGGCAATTCCGGTCCGCTTTCAAATAGTCAACGCAATAACTGCACAACGCCGCCTGTTTAAAAATATCTTCCGCGGACGCGCACGAGACCTCATGGAGAGTAACACCTAAATCCCTACTGACTATATCAACGGTTTCATTTCTCGGAAGGAACTGAATATTTTTATTTTTTGCCCATAGAACAGAATGCGCGGCACTAAAAATAAGGACAATCAGCAAGACAAAAGAAACTCTTTTGAAACCCGTGGCAAGTTTCATTCTACCTCCAAACAATACATCCCTGGGAATCATCTTTGATTACTAAACTACTCTCGCTGGAAACTTCCATACGTTTCCCAGTACAGATGCTCTTCCCTTCGGTATTTCTTGTCGCAATCGCCATGAACGAAGCGCCGTTATTTTCTGTTACTATACTATACGTAAAAAACCGGTCATCAAGGACAACGTGTAGCGCCTTGATCTTTGTAATTCCCTGTTCTTTTACAACACATGAATTATCACAGCCGTAATATTCGCCGTTGTCAAGTTTATACCTCTTCTCGGCGTTAAAAATAACCGCAAGGTTATTTTCTGCTTTACGACTGCGGTTTTTCTCCATGAAAGTTGTCTGCCATTTTAATGTAATCGTGATTGAAATACTCAGGATTACCAAAACGACAATCATCTCCATTAAAGAAAACCCTTTACCGTTTGCAACAATTCGTCGTACGTTATTCAGGATGTGGCGCATCCGCTCATACAGAAAAAAGTTTACCATATTTTCAGGTTTTTTCAAGTTTGCGCCTTCACACAAGGACGTATAGCTTTTCACCGGCATACAGCATTTCAGTGCTTACAAGTAAAATATTATAGCAGTTTTTGGATTTTTTTCCATAACTTATTATAAATAAACATGTTTGAATCAGACACGGCGCGTTACGGTTTCAGCGCCGAAGATATTTCTGATAAACACTTGAATATTTGTTCCGATTTCTCCGGGTCAAGAGTACCCAATCCGCAACTGGGGCTGACCAGGAGATTCCTCTCAACTACCGCCTTGTCTATACCCTTTCCGGCAAGCGCTTTCTTTCCCGCTTCTATTCGCTGTATCAAACGGGACGATGTGGTTTCAAGGCTAAAATCCTGAGTTGGAACAATACCCCAACACAAAATTCCGTCTCTGGAAAAAAACTTTTTTAAATCTTCGGAAAAAAGAGAAAGCTTGTCAAAAAATCCGAACGCGTCAAAGTTAATAATGTCTAAATTCCGGACATCGGTAAAAATAGACCAGTCTGTATTGCCGCAACAATGGACTCCGGTGAGGACGTCATCGGATTTGATCGTTGAAATCAATTCCTCAAGCCCTTTCACCACCGTTTCTTTGGTAATCGGCGTATACGCCGAGCCAAAACATCCCAGGTATGGTTCATCAAAAAAAATAATGATTTTTTTCCCGAATTCTCTGAGTTTTTCAATCTGCCACAGCGCCTTCATTGCCAATCCCTTTACGATTGCCTGCATAAACACCTCGTCATGCAGCAATGCGACCCCCTGTTCATTGACCAAGGAAGCGGCAAAAGTAAACGGCCCGGTAATATGGCCTTTCAAATATTCAACTTCGCGTAAACCGTTTTTTTTCAACCGGTCGTAAAAATCTGAGAAACCCCGGGAATATTCACGCCCAATTTTAAAATAATCCGCATCCTGCGCGATAATCCGATCATAAAAACGCTCTAATTCGGCTTCACTTTGAGAACCGTCAAATACCACGGCATTCTGTTTTATAGTAATACAGGGAAAATTTTCACTGAATTGGGCCAGCATTCCTTCACGGAAATCCCGTTTAGGTAATTGCGGCCAAAAAGGAATGTGAGGCGCGTATCTGAAGATCAAATCAAGGGCGTCACTGCTGTCTTTATGCGGGAGGCTGCCTATCCCTGTTGCCAAACCTTGTAACTGCATTCACTCTCCTGTAAGGTTTATTCAATAGTTAACGTATCCGGTAAACCTGTTTTAAAAACTTCATCGAAGTTATATACGTCCTTAAAATCCTCTATCGAATCCTGTTCCGTCCCATACAAAACCTTGTGGGCGATCATAATAAAAACAATGTTCCCAAAATCCTGGGTTTTAGTAACGCCCCAATGATTTAAAACCGGCTTCGCGAATGTCCCGAATTTATTTATAGCCAGTTCCCTGATGCCTTCTAAAAGCTCTTTTCCGGATACATGGCCTTCTCTTTTCAATTTACCCTGGGTAAAGCGGATCGCTTCCATGACAAACTCATAACTATCAGGTTTATAGCGTTCGTCCCCGCCGCAAATTTGTTCTATGATCTCGTAAAAATTTCTTTTCTCTTCCATCGTTTTGAAAACGGCGCTTCCCATCGCCCTGCGTAATTGCTTTAAAAATTTGGTTTCGCAAAAACGTATAAAAATTACTGCCTCTTACATTCCCGGCAGATTCAATCCCGTGACATTTTTCATTTTCTCAGCCGCGATTTCATGAGACCTCTTAATAGCTTTATTATACGTATCTTTAAGCGTTTGTTCAAATTTCTTTTTATCGAGAGCTTCGAGATTACCGGTAATCTCGACATTCCGGACTTCCTGAGAACCATTCATTGAAATACGGATAAACCCATCCGCACTTGAAATCTCGAAACTGGAATTATCAAGTTCCCTTTTTATTTCCTGCATTTTTTTCTGCATATCCATTAAGGCCTTCAACTTATCAAACATATGTATACCCAACTCCTCTCTCTGAAAAACAGGTTCGCCTCGCCTCCGACGGACATCACATCATCGACGAGATAACGTATTAATATCCCAAACTTTCCCCGGTAAGAATAACGTTTATCCTGCCGGGAATTATTTCCGCCTCAATAATAAGGATCTGGCAGCACATCCTCTTGTACTCGGGGAAAAAACACTGGCTCTGCCTGCATATGCCGTCTTTGAAACATGGTGTATCCCAATTAAGCCGCTTACAATTCAACGGTGTCGCATATTCGCGCGCGCGTTTGACTGCTTCAGGGAAAGAATCGGTTATCTTATTTATTCCAGCCACAAGCACAACATTCTTGGCATTCGCGACCCCGGAAATACGGTTTCCATACGCGCTAAAAAAAACCAATTCACCGGTAGCGGCGATCGCGTTGGGACTAGCCAGATAATAATCCGCCGATATGCCTTTTCTGCGGATTTCACGGCTCTCTTCTTTACTTAGACCGGCTTTGTATTGATTAAAAACCTCGCATTTATGAGATTCAAAGCCGCGTACTACGCCTATCTGATCCAAAGTTTGAGACCCCGATAATCCCACGGTAGCCG
>JAQUMS010000188.1 GCA_028717985.1 Candidatus Omnitrophota bacterium | reverse complement strand
AAGAGAATTAAATTCAAAGATCGTCACCACCAGGTATCCGGGAGTTAAACATAAAATGGAAGAAATCAGTCCGTTAGCTCACCAGCTTGATATTTCATTACGAAGGACTAACAAGCATCCTTCGAAACATAGTGATGGTGGATTGGAAGTTGCCGGGATACTGGTTGTTGCTTTTATTTTTGTCTTGGCGTATGTGTCCGCCCGCTGGGTTTTTGCTGTGATTTTCTATTATCAGATCGCCAGGATTGTCGTAGAAGAAGAAGCGGAACGCTGGCAAACGCAGCAAATTCCGTTTTCTGTCGGTTACGATGAAATGAGCGGGGATTTGTTTGATTTTATTTCCTGGGACGCGGACAGAAAAGATTTCTTTGTAAAGAAAATTCAAGCGGCGCTTGGAGTTAAAGTACGGAATATCGAATTTTTTGACGCGGTTACCGGAAATACTTGCGTAAACGGCAGAATACAAAAAAATACCGCACCGTTTATTTCTTTTGAAACATATGTCGTGAGCCCTGAAGACAGGCAGGCGGTTGATGATATCCTCATGGAATTGAAAAATACGGCAGTATCTTTTGACGGCGGCACTTTTTCCGATACAGAAATTAATATTTTCGCGCAGATTTTAGATTTTTCACGGGATCAGTCGGCGAACAGGAAACTCTCACGCGCATTCAAAGATAACGGCGTTTTAACGCAGGTCCTGGAATTAGATTGGGCGAAGAGAAACAGGAATACTATATTCAGGGTCCTGAGAAATTTTAAAACCAATGTCCATGAAAACAGGATTCCTGTTCTTTTTGCCTATATCGAATTTTTATCCAACTACGCTGTTCAGGAGAAAATGGCGGCGTTCGATGCCCCGATGCAGGATACCATTGTTTCCATGCTAAAAGATATTTCGCTTTATGCCGATTCTCAATCAACCCGCGCTATCCAGGAATTGAAGGCGTTCATTCTGGATGCGGAGTTGGAAAAAGCCTTATCGTTACAGGGATCCTGGTATGAACAACGGGAGGCCGTATATTCTATCGCGAAGGAATTTACCTCCGGCTTGCGCAGAGAAAAAATCCACCAGGCATTGTGGGCTTTGCGTTTCTTCCTTATTGATGAAGAAATGAGTGTTTTAGTGGGTGATGAGTCTATCTGGCATGACAAAAAGGATGCTATTATAGGAATATTAAGGAATATTCTTTTGGTTAATACAAACGCCTTTGCCGAAGCAAGCGTTGAATTGATCGAAGTATTAAAAAATAATGAAACTCAGGCAGCTGAAAAAGAACAGAGGATCCCTGAAGTGTTGATTGAACGCACAATCAATGAATGCTTATCTGATACCGTGAAGGATACACTTGTATGGAAAATAAACCATCCCGTGAACACGTTATTTGAAACATACCGTATGAGGCCGTTTTATCGCCTGGGGATTTTGTTCGCTTTATATCGTTTTGATCTCAGGTCCCTCGTGCTTGAGCGATTATTGGTTAAAGAAAAGGAATCGGGCGTATACACTATCTCCATGCTTATTCATCCGGTTTCGGTGGGGCTCTTATTAGGAGATGTTCCGTATTCATCCGTCACCCCGATCTGGGATTTTAATTCCGGATCACCTCGTGTTGATGAGAATCATGTTGATGAATTGCCGGTTGTCGCCCATCTGCGTGAACTTGGTTTCCCGGAAGAAAAGGCTTTTCTTACAGGGAGAAATGTCCGAGTCGAATGTGGAAATACCGGCTGGAATGTTAAACTTGCGTATGCCAATGAGAATCTACGTGATGTAAACGCGGAAGCATGGATAAATGCTTCTATTATCGATACCGGGGATGAACAATATTCCGGGATCCATCCCGTTCCTCTTATTCCTTCTAACGCGCAATCCGGAGTCTATCTTTTCAAAATATCTGTTTCTTACCTTGAAACGATCACGCCAAATGTTAAACACCTGAATCTTTACAAAACCCTTGATGGCGCGTATTACATTGGTTTCGCGTACCAGGCTGATCGGGGTTATTTCGATTTTAATAATACAATCACTATTAATGAGTTGTTGCTGCTGCCTAAGAATCTGGCGTATTTGCAGAAGATATTCGGGATACCGCAAAAAGAATTAATCCCCATGTTCCATACAATCAATCAGGAGCCGTATGATCTTAACTACGTTCCCGCAGGTTGCATGTCTCTTACCAGTAGTTATCTTGACGACCATAATATGAGAAAGATAGGTACGATCGCCGATTTATCTTCCATTCATATGGGTAAATTTTTCGGTGATTCCGCCAGGGCCCAGTTGTTCCAGGTGTTTTTGTTTGCCGCTCAGCGCTCCGCGCGTCAGAAGATCACGTACCGGGATTTCAGCCGTTTATTACAATCCGGCCTCGACGAATATGCCGGAATTATCCTTGGGTCCGTGCCTGAGTATTTCTCCTCGCTGGATATGGATTTATATTCCCGGAAAATCGTCGGTGGATTTGAACATCTTCGTTCAGGCGTTTCTCTGGGTGAGGGCGGGAATTCGGTATTATCTATTCCCGAACTCGTGGAATTGGCCGATTTCGCGGCGATCAGCATGGTGAATGAAATCATACAGCGAAAAAATCATACGGTTAATTCTGACGGCGGAGAAGAAGCTCTAGTTAAGAATATTTTGCACGGATTTTTAAAGGAAAGGCGGCTTACGCCGGAACAAAAGCAGGCAAAATACCTGAGGTCGGGAAAAGCAATTGAATATGCTTCAGGCAGAAAATATTCCACGCGCCGTTACGCGGATTTCTTCTCCGAGAAAACGAACATGCGGTATTGGCCGGAATCCAGTATGGAGAAAGAACAGATACTTGCCGACTGGCTTGATGCCATGGTGTCGTTATCCGGGAAGAAAGTAGTGCAATACAGGGCCGGCCCATATCCATTCTTTGGAATCCAGGCCGCGAAAAAAGGCGCAACGGTAATTTTATCCGATCCCCGTCCGGGAACATATGTCCGGGATTTTATTCAGGGTAAGCCTTTTGTCCTGGCTGATTTCCGTTCTGCCGAGGCAAAGATGAGGCAGGTCTCTCCGTGTTCCGATCTGTCCCGGGAATATTCAAAAGAGTTATTGAAAGTTTCTCCCCTTGAATTGATACAAACCCTTGTCAGGGTTTCCCTCAATATCCAGGAAGATATTTGGGTTAAATTGAGCGCGAAAGAAAAAATACATTATATTCTTTCCTGGGCCGGGAATAATCCTAAATTTAACCTTGACGCGGCAGAATATTTCGGCGATAAATCCCATGATTTTTGGGCTTTGACCGATGAAGAAAGGCTGCCGTATATTCTTGAATATATCAGCGATAATTACCGGGATTCTTTATCCTACGCCGCTGAAATGACCGGACTGCAAATCCTTCGTGAACACGCCTGGGATGAAGCTACATATAATGAAATATACGCGCAGTATGTATACGGCGCGTACCATTCTTTTATTTACGGGTATTCTCCGTATTCTCTCCGGGAAGCACAAGGTTTATATTTTGAAGACGGTTTCAACAGGGAAATCCGGAAGTTTTTATTCGGGGATGATCAGCAAGAACGGGAGTTTATTTCCAGCCGTATCGAGTGCGCCTGCGGCAAGGAATTGTCTGACGCGGGTATTGAGCCGTCAACGGCTGATGTGGTATTCGCCGGGTATGATCTAAGCTACGCTGAAAGCCCGCTTGAGACAAGCAGGGGAATATGGGAGGTTTTAAAAACAGGCGGATATTTTGTTGCCTATGTTAAGCCCGAAGGCGGAGAAGATAACAAAAAGATGCCTTTCACGTCCGCTGAAGTGATTATCAAATACCTGACCAGTATTGGTTTCAGGGAGCAGGATGTGGTGGTGATTGAATACCGGGATGAGATACCCAATAGTATCCCCGGATATCAGCATGAATTTTTGTTCTTTGCGCGTAAAGCGGATAATGTTCCCGCTCC
>JAQUMS010000187.1 GCA_028717985.1 Candidatus Omnitrophota bacterium | reverse complement strand
TAGCGCAACCAGCCATAAAAATAACAGAAAGAAACAAAATTAATAATTTCATCTCATCCTCCGTTTTAGTACCATTATCTCCTGATTATACCTTCTATCGCGAAAAAACTCCAGAAAAAAAGAATCTATTATGTTCGCGAAGAAAAAGGGGGAACGAAATTTTATTTATTTACTTCTCTGATTACTATACGTAAAATTTTATTTTCGATTGTATGGGTAATTTCAGGACGGATAGAAGGAATATTGTTTTCATACGCCTGATATAACGCTACGGTTATGGAAACGATATCGCGCTCATCAACCCATTTATTTTCACATGGCGAGGTTATGTGCCGGATAATATCAGGAGGAATTGATTTCGCACCCTTAACAACAACCATTTTAATGTAAAAATTTGTGTGTTTTGGGGCGAGTTTTTTTTGAGAGGATTGTTCCGCGTGAATAACGGCGGGGACTGAACATAAAAAGAATACGCACAGGGCGATAAAAAATTCTGACCTCATAATCCTTTTTCCTGCTCTTGCACAAAATTACGTAATTTATCGAGAGCCTCTTCTTCTATCTGACGGATGCGTTCCCGGGATAAACCGAGTTTCTCAGCCACATCAGCGAGGGTATACGAAGTGCCGTCACGCAAGCCGAAACGCATATCAAGAACTTCCCGTTCCCTGTCCGACATCATTAAAAGCAGATCTCCGATGCGTTCCTTATCCAGAGTCTGTTCCATTTCAGCATCAGGAAGAGTGGCATTGATATCTTCAACCAGATCAGAAACCTGGCTTTCATCCTCATCGCCGATAGGCGCTTCCAGAGAAGAAGTTTTAGTGGAAAGCCAGAGATTGATCTCTTCCATTTTATCTTTGGTAATATGCAATTTTTTGGCTATTTCTTTATCTTCAGGCAGACGGTTCAGCTTCTGGGTCAGCCCTTCTTTGGTCTTTTTCCATTTGGAAATAAGTTCATTCATGTAAACAGGCAGACGGACCATTTTCCCCTGCTGGGCGATAGAACGAATGATACTCTGTCGTATCCACCAGGCGGCATAAGTGGAAAACCGGAAACCTCTTTTGGGATCAAATTTTTCAACCGCTTTCATTAATCCCAGATTACCCTCTTCGATCAGATCAAGGAATGGAATGCCTAAATGCATATATTTTTTCGCGATATTGATTACCAGGCGGAGGTTTGCGCGGATCATAGCCTTGCGTGCATGCTCATCGCCTTTTTGAGCTCTTTTGCTCAAATCAATCTCTTCCTGCGCCGTTAACAACGGTATCGCCCTGACTTCTTTGAGATAGGTTTTTAAGGCTTCCATGGTTTTGCCTTTTGCTTATGTAGCTCTTGGTTCTTGGCTCTTAGCTCTTAGTAAACTGTTATAAACATTCACTAAGAGCCAAGAACCAAGAGCTAAGAGCTATTTTTATTTATTTCTTCTTTTTTGTATCCTTCACAACCGCCTGAGCGGCAGCAAGGGTGGCAATGGGAACCCTGAACGGAGAACAGCTCACGTAATTCATTCCCGCTTTGTGGCAAAATTCCACAGAACGAGGTTCACCGCCATGCTCTCCGCAGATACCCACTTCAAGTTTTTTATTAGTTTTTCTTCCCCGGTCTATACCGATCTTGATCAATTCTCCGACACCAGTCTGGTCAACGCTCTGGAACGGATCTTCGGGCAAGATGCCTTTTTCGAGATAATCAGGAAGGAATCCACCGATATCATCGCGGGAGAAACCAAAACTCATCTGGGTAAGGTCGTTTGTCCCGAAGGAGAAAAACGCCGCTACCTCAGCCAGTTTATCGGCAATTAAACACGCGCGGGGAATTTCGATCATCGTTCCGAATAAATGATCGATCTTCTTTAAGGAATATTTTTTCAACACTTCCTGATATGTCGCTTTCGCTATCGCCAATTGGTCTTGAAGTTCTTTAACTTCGCAGACAACCGGGATCATGATCTCCGGATACGGTTTTTTCCCTTCTTTAAGCAATTCTGCCGCCGCCTCTAAGATAGCGCGGATCTGCATAATGCTTACCTCAGGATACGTCACTCCCAAACGAACACCGCGATGGCCCATCATCGGGTTGGATTCATGCAGGCCTTCGGCGCGCTTGGCAAGTTCGGCAAGGCTGATGTTTAAATCCTTGGCCAACTGCTCCAGCTTTGACTGTTCACGAGGCACGAATTCATGCAAAGGCGGATCCAACAAACGGATAACCACCGGGAATCCATTCATCGCTTCCAGTGTAGCCTTGATATCCTTTTTGACGAACGGGAAAAGCTCATCAAGCGCTTTTTTTCGTTCATCCAGGGTTTTGGAAACAATCATTTTCCGTAATAAAAAGAGCGGTTGGTCGGAACCTTTGCCGTAAAACATATGTTCCGTCCTGAACAAACCGATGCCTTCAGCGCCGAACAAACGCGCTTTTTTCGCGTCATCCGGAGTGTCAGCGTTGGTTCTGATGCCCAATTTTTTAATAGAAACGCACATTTTAAGGAACTGATCAAGAATTTTGTTTTCTTCAGAAGCATCCATCATATTGAGATTACCTTCATAAACGACACCCTTAGTCCCGTTTAAGGTAATCCAATCCCCTTCTTTGAGGGTTATTCCGCCGGTTGTCATTTCTTTTTTGGCGTAATCAATATGCAGTCCGCCGCATCCGACTATACAGCACTTTCCCCATCCACGGGCAACAAGCGCCGCGTGAGAAGTCATGCCGCCGCGCGCAGTTAAAATCGCTTCCGCCGCACGCATACCTTCGACATCTTCGGGATTAGTTTCTTCACGGACAAGGATGACTTTTTTGCCCTGTTTTCTCCATTCCACGGCGTCATTGGCAGAAAAAACCATCTGCCCTTTGGCTCCACCGGGTCCTGCGGGAAGACCTTTGGCAATCGGTTTAGTGGCCAGTTCCGCTTTCGGATCGATAATCGGATGAAGTAATTCATCCAACTGAGAAGGAGTAACTCTCATCACCGCTTCTTCCTTCTTGATGAATTTTTCCTTGACCATATCAACAGCCATTCTCACGGCCGCGGGGCCGTTTCTCTTTCCAACGCGGCACTGAAGCATAAATAAACGGCCTTTTTCTATGGTGAATTCTATATCCTGCATATCGCGGTAATGTTTTTCAAGGCGATTGCGGTATTCAACCAGTTCTTTGTATAATTTCGGCATTCCTTTTTCAAGGGTTACCTGTCCTCTATTGTGTTCAGACGTAGAATATTCGTTAATAGGCGCGGGTGTCCTGATACCGGCGACAACGTCTTCTCCCTGCGCATTGATAAGATACTCGCCATAGAACGAATTTTCGCCATTACCCGGATTACGGGAAAAAGCGACGCCTGTGGCGGAATCCTCACCCATGTTTCCGAAAACCATGGTCTGTACGTTAACCGCAGTTCCCCATTCATCAGGAATCTTTTCAATGCGGCGGTAACTTATCGCACGCTTGCCGTTCCATGAAGAGAAAACCGCTCCGATGCCGCCCCACAACTGCAGTCTCGGGTCATCGGGAAATTCCTTCTTTAATACTTCTTTGATTTTCAGTTTAAATTCAGCGCAAAGCTGTTTCAGGTCTTCAGCTGTTAAATTGGTATCGCTGGTATACCCTTTCTCTTTTTTCACTCTATCCATTATTTTTTCCAGCTGTTTCCTGATGCCCTGTTCATCGGCAGGTTCGATTCCGGCGGCTTTTTCCATAACCACGTCGGAATACATCATGATCAAACGGCGATAGGCGTCATACGCGAAACGGGCGTTGCCACCGCTCTGCTTAATCAATCCGGGGATGGTTTTTTCGGTTAAGCCGACATTTAAAACTGTTTCCATCATGCCGGGCATTGATTTACGCGCTCCGGAACGGACGGAAACAAGCAGGGGATTTTCCACATCGCCGAATTTCCGGCCCATAAGGGTTTCCACCTGTTTCAAAGCTTTTTCAGCCTGTTCTTTTAAACCCGCGGGATATGATTTTTTATTCTGGTAATAATATGTACAAACTTCTGTGGTAATA
>JAQUMS010000186.1 GCA_028717985.1 Candidatus Omnitrophota bacterium | reverse complement strand
GCACAGTACAACTCCTTTCTTCTAACGTTTCTTACATTTGCATAAACCGAGGTTCAGATTCTCCCCGCATTCCAAACATAAACCTTTACACCCCTCATCACACAAAGGCTTAATAGGGTAATCAAGGATCAATTCTTCCCTGACTGCCGGATCCAAATCAATTATAGGTTGGGAATCCAGGGCCTCGTAATTTAAACAGAGTTTTTTCTCGATATTTTGTTTTATTTCTTCCAAACACCTGCTGCAGACAAAAATAACGCTCGTCTTAACTGAAAGATCAACAGTGATCGCGTTAGTAATCCTGGTAACAATCCCTTTGATTTTCACAGGATCCGGAAACCGGATTAACGGCGTATCCATCTCCCATGAGCCGGCGGGAATTGTCTCTTCTATTTCTAAACCATCTTGAGTTATCTGCTGGATATTAATTTTCATTGCATTGAGCCTTATTCAAAAACAACCCCTCTGGTAAACCCTTTCTTTTAATAGAAATAAAAAGAGTTGATCTTTGCAGACCAATCCTTTCTTAAATGGAAAAGAAAGACTACAACTATGGAATAGCCCTTTTTTAATCGGTAAAAAAAGGCTACGCCTCGCAGCTACCTTCTTCCCAGCTTTGAAGTAAGCGCTTTTACCACATAATCAGGAACGAACGAAGATACATTTCCTCCCAACATCGCGGCTTCTTTCAATAATTTAGAAGAAATATAACTGTATGCTTCGTTAGGCATGAGAAAAACGGTTTCAATATCGGGCGCGAATTTTCGGTTGGTTAAAGCCATTTGAAATTCGTATTCAAAATCAGAAATCATCCGTATCCCTCTGATAATAACCGGGATTTTCTGTTTCCGGGCATACTCTACGACTAACCCCTCAAAATCAACCACTGTGACGCCTTTAAAACGGGAAGTTGCTTTTTTAAGCATTTTAATCCGTTCAGAAACGGAAAAAAGCGGATTTTTTTGTGAATTAGGGGCAACCGCAACGACAACTTCAGAAAAAACCTCCAGAGCCCGTTTAATTATATCTATATGCCCGTACGTAACCGGATCGAATGTCCCTGGATATAAAGCTCGTTGACACATAATAGAGTATGATAGGGTATAGGTTTAATAGGTATAGAAGCCGGAAGCCCAAACATATTTAATACCGCTTATGTTCTTTTATAAAACGACAACACGGTATCGCCGTAACGCTCCTGCCGAAAAAGCTTCAAAAATCCCGAGATTTCCGGCAATAAGTCCTTTTTAAAATGTTGGGCAATCACAAAACCATTGGGCGCTAATATATCATAAGCCCCAAGCAATTGCAAGGTTTTTTTTGCCAATTCCCGATAATACGGAGGGTCGAAAAAAATAATATCAAAAACATTTTTTTTATCCCGGAATCTTTTGATCGCGAGATCCGCATCCCCCCTGACTATAGACGAGTTGGAAAACTTACATAATTCGAGATTCTCCCGGATAACGTCAAAACATTTTTGTTCTTTCTCCGCAAAAACAACTTCACGAGCTCCCAAAGACAACGCTTCCAACCCAATGCTCCCGGAACCGGCAAAAAGTTCAAGAAAGCGGATTTCATTCATATCGCCTAAAATATCGAATAAAGCTTTTTTGGCGTTATCCTGAGTAGGCCTAATACCCTTAGGGGACTTTAATATCCGTCCTTTATGTGTTCCGGAAATTATACGCATACAATCCCTATCCTTTATCCTACCGCAACAAATTTTTCATACTCAGGAAACCTTTGTAAAAGTTTTTGCTTAACTAAAATATTCGTTCTTTCCCGGCACATCGGGTCATTTTTTAATAATAGTGTCGCGTCTTCCCTCGCAAGCTTTAAAAGATGTAACTGGCGAAGAGGGTTCCCTATCTTCAAATCACTCAAGCCATGCTGCCTGGCGCCGAAAAATTCTCCCGGCCCGCGAATTTTCAAATCTTCCTCCGCTATGTGAAAACCATCCGAATACTTCACCATGGCTTCAATTCTGCGCTGGGCATCCTCAGTCTGCTGATTAGAAATAAGCAGGCAGAAAGAATCGTTCCCCCCTCTTCCAACCCTTCCACGGAGTTGATGCAACTGGCTCAATCCAAAACGTTCGGCATTATGGATCACCATACACGTGGCCGACGGAACATCAATCCCCACTTCCAGGATTGTAGTAGCAACAAGAATGGAAATCTCTTTGTTCCGGAATTTTGCCATGGTCTCCGATTGTTCTTTGGCTTTCATGCGCCCGTGAATAAGCCCAATTGAAACATCCTTAAATATCCCGGTTTTTAACCGTTCAAACATATCGTGAGCCCCGGCGATATCAGACGCGAATGATTCCTCAATAACCGGATAAACAATATACGCTTGATTCCCTGAATTTAACTGGTTTTTAACAATTGTATACGCCTTCGTTGATTGATTTTCTGAAAAAGTACATGTGGTAATTGTGCCGCGCCCCGGAGGAAGTTCATTAAGAATTGAAAGATCCAGGTCCCCATATATAGTTATTGCCAATGTACGTGGAATAGGGGTAGCGGTCATTATCAAGATATCAGGATTCAACCCTTTTTGAGGCAGTAATGCCCTCTGGCCCACTCCGAATTTATGCTGTTCATCAATAACCACAAAACCAAGCTTACTGAACCGCACATTTTCAGTAAATAAAGTATGCGTCCCGATAACCATATCTATTTTCCCGTCCCTGATATCATTCATTATTTTAATCTTGGATTTGGAATTGGTCCCACCTGTCAACAATGCTACGTTTATTTTCTTGTTCTGACCTTCAAACCCCGAAATCTGAGCGGTTATTTTTTCATAATGCTGTTTAGCCAAAATCTCCGTAGGAACGACAAAAGCTGATTGACACCCGCCTTGCACAACCGCTATGCTTGCCAGAGTCGCAATCACCGTTTTCCCCGACCCGACATCTCCCTGCAAAAGCCGGTGCATGGCCGAAGGCTTACGCATATCGGATTTTATCTCCTCAAAAACTTTTTCCTGTGCCGCCGTAAGACGAAAGGGTAACGAAGAAATAAACCCTGTAAGAAACTCACCTTCCATAACATGAGCAATCCCGGGTTCTTCTTTTTTCCTCATTTTCCTTAAAACTATCGGCAGTTGAAAAAGAAAAAACTCTTCAAACGCGAGGCGCGTATACGCTTGAGCTTGTAAATCGGCGTTTTCGGGAAAATGGATCTCCCGCAGGCTTTTTGCCAGATTCAACAGATTATGTTTATCCCGGATAAGGTAAGGAAGACAATCGATTATCTTAGAAAGATGTTCGTCCAAAGCCCGCCTTATTAATTTCCGGAATGACCGTTGAGAAAAACCTTCGGGAAGAGAATATACGGGAACGATCCTTCCCGCGCTCAAAAACTCATCAGAATTATTCTTTAATTCTTCGGCATCCCCCTGTTCATCTTCAAGGAATTCAAAATCAGGTGCGCTCATTTGCAGTCTGCCGCCATACCGTTCAACTTTTCCATATAAAAACATTTCACGGCCGGGTTTAAAATATTCTTTAAGATATCCCTGATTAAACCACACACACACCACAGCACCCGTTTCATCTCCGGTTAAAAGCTCAAGAATACTCATCCTCCGGGCGCTGAATGTCCGCCTCGCTTTTAAAGCCAGAATTTTAACCTTAAGCAAAACAACCTGGCCTTCCCTGATTTCGGAAACAGGAGTTATGTGAGTGCGGTCCTCATACCGGCGGGGAAAAAAATATAAAAGATCCTCAATAGAACAAATCCCGTAACGAGCCAGGATCCCGGCTTTTTTGGGGCCAACGCCTTTTAAGAATTGTACGGAAAGTGTGCTTAAATCATTCATTACTTCATCCACACGAATCCCCGTCGTATCAACGAACAAGGGGGGTTAAGAACATTTTTTACAGGTTATATTGAGGAAGGCTGGATTCCGAATCATTCTCTTCTGACCTGGGCCCCACAGTATCCGGATTGCTCTCATGAGGCGGTTTCTGTAAATTTTTTATCTCCGGGTTTACGGTTACCGATAAAACT
>JAQUMS010000185.1 GCA_028717985.1 Candidatus Omnitrophota bacterium | reverse complement strand
CTAACGTATGGAAGATTTATTTGCGCCTCAACAAAATAAAACAAATGGACGATACGTTTATACGGTTTCGGAAATCACCCGGGATATTAAACTTATTTTTGAAAATACCTTCGCCGATGTTTGGGTTGAAGGAGAGGTGTCAAATTACCGGCCTTCCAGTTCCGGGCATTATTATTTTTCCCTGAAAGATGAGAATTCAGTTTTATCGGCTGTTATGTTCAGCCGGCTTGCCCGGGAAGTTAAGTTTAAACTTGAGGACGGCCTTAAGATTATTTGTTTCGGATGTATTGATGTATATCCTCCCCGCGGGCAATATCAGCTGATTATAGAGCGTGTTGAACCAAAAGGTATCGGCAGCCTGCAGCTTGCCCTGGAACAACTTAAACAAAAACTTGAAAAAGAAGGGTTTTTCGCCCTTGAGCGTAAAAGGCGGCTGCCGTATTTACCTAAGAAAATCGCCCTTGTTACGTCGATATCAGGCGCGGCAATAAAGGATATCCTGAAAGTTTTAAGCCGGCGTTTTGCCGACGCGCATATTATAATAAAATCAGTCTTAGTTCAAGGGGCAGGCGCGAAAGAAGAAATTTCCTCGGCGATCAAAGAGTTGAACGAGTATAATGACAGTCTTCCCGTTTCTGAAAAAATTGAAGTAATGATCGTAGGCCGCGGCGGCGGCAGTATGGAAGATTTATGGGCTTTTAACGAAGAGATTGTTGCCCGCGCTATTTACTCGTCAGAAATCCCTGTTATTTCCGCGGTAGGGCATGAACGCGATTGGACTATCGCTGATCTGGTCGCTGATGTGCGGGCGCCTACTCCTTCGGTTGCGGCGGAATTGGTGTTGCCTCGTAAAGAGGATTTGAAAGAAAAGGTGGATGCGTTTTCAGCTACTTTGAAAAACGCGTTTGCCGATATTCTGTCTGATAATGGCAATACGGTTGAAACATTCACTCACCGTTTGCATCTTGCAATGGAACATGCTTTTCTTATTAACAGAAATGAATTTGAGAACACGGTAAAAAAGCTTCTTTTGTTGAACCCGGTAGTTTTGATTCAACAATCCCTGGATAAAATCAAAAACGCGCTTAGACAAATGGATGTGCGTGTCCGGCATATTCTTGAATTGCGTGAAGCAGTATTTCGTGCGGCGGTTGGAAAACTCGCTAATTTAAGCCCGTTAAACATATTAGCGCGCGGATATAGCATTACCTTTACGGAACCGGCGGGGAAGATCATAAAAGACGCGGGGGATGTTAATGAAGGGGATACGATAAAAACAAAACTTGATAAAGGTGAAATTATAAGTAAGGTGAAAGGAGTGATATTCAATGGGTGAGATGAAATTCGAGGAGTCATTGAAAAAACTGGAAAAAATAGTCGAGGACCTGGAAAAGGGCGATTTATCTCTTGATGAAGCCTTGAAAAAATATCAGGAAGGGATCGATTTATCCCGTTCATGTTCTCAGCGCCTTGAGAACGCGAAAAAGAAAATCGACATATTGACCAAAAATAAAAAAGGCGAGTTTGATTTAAAACCGCTTGAAGAAGAATCTCTTGAAGATGGAGAGTAATCTTTCATGAGGCAGGTATGGTATTAGAAAATATACATAAACCCCAGGATATCAAAAGCTTTTCGATTGAACAACTTGCCGTGTTGTCTTCTGAGATACGCGCCAGGATATTAGATGTGGTTTCCCGGAATGGAGGGCATCTTGCGTCCAGTTTGGGCGCTGTAGAGATTATAGTGGCGCTTCATTATTGTCTCGATACGCCTAAAGACAAAATTGTTTTTGATGTGGGGCACCAGGCGTATGCGCATAAAATTTTGACCGGTCGAAATAAGCAGTTTGATACTCTTCGCCAAATGGGCGGTATCAGCGGATTCCCGTGCAAAGAGGAGTCCGTATATGATCCTTTTACTACGGGACATAGTTCTTCGGCCGTTTCTCTCGCGCTGGGGCTTGCCTGTGCGCGGGAACATCTGAATCCACAGGAATATTACAAAGTAGCGGCGGTTATAGGTGATGGTTCTTTAAGCGGTGGATTATGCTTTGAGGGGCTTAACAATGCAGGGCATTGCGGTAAAGATATCCTTGTTGTTTTAAATACCAATGATTTGAGTATTTCCCCGAATGCCGGCTCAATCAGTAATTACCTCAATAAATTGATTTCGAAGCCTATTTATAACCGGTTTAAAAGTTCTCTTGATTCATTCGTTAAATCCCGCGTTCCCAAAGGCAGCAGGTTGTTGAAAATTGCCAATAAATTTGAAGAAGGGCTGAAAGGATTATTTATTCCCGGTATTTTATTTGAAGAAATCGGATTCCGGTATTTCGGGCCGCTGGACGGGCATAATTTGCAGACGCTTGTTCCGACCCTGAAAAATATTTTGAACCTGAAAGGCCCGATTTTGCTCCATGTGGTTACCAAGAAAGGGAAAGGATGTAAAACTACGGAAAACGAACCGGTTAAATTTCACGGGTGCGGCCCTTTTGACGTAGAAACAGGGAAATCGTTGTCTCCCGCCAAGAAACTTTCTTACACAGATATTTTTAGTTCCAGTATAACCGCTTTGGCAAAAAAAGATTCCCGTATTATCGCGGTGTGCGCCGCGATGCCGGAAGGGACAGGTTTAGAAAAATTCAAAGAATTATTTCCTCAGAGATTTTTTGACGTTGGTATCGCGGAAGAACATGCGGTTTGTTTTGCCGCCGGTTTAGCGCGGCAGGGACTGCGTCCGGTTGTTGCTATTTATTCCACATTCCTTCAGCGGGCCTATGACCAGATTATTGAAGATGTCGCGTTACAGAATCTTCCGGTAATTTTTGCCGTTGACAGAGCGGGTGTGGTAGGGGAAGACGGTGTTACGCACCAGGGTATTTTTGACCTATCGTATTTAAGGCATATCCCGAATCTTACGGTGATGGCTCCCCGTGACGCTCAGGAATTAGTGGCTATGCTTGAATTTTCTTTAGGGATCGACGGTCCGGTTGCAATCCGGTACCCGAGAAGCCCTGTTCCCGAGGGAACGCTTACGGAGTCCCGTCCGGCGTTGCGTATGGGAAAGTCAGAGGTTTTGCGGGAAGGGACTGATTTTGTTCTGGTGGCGGTTGGCAGTATGGTAAATCCTGCGATGGATGCGGTTGATATTCTTGCGGATAAAGGATTTTTCGGCACGCTGGTTAACGCTCGTTTTGTGAAACCTTTGGATACCGGTATGCTGAAATCCCTTGCTGTCAAAACAAAGCTATTTGTTACGGTTGAAGAAGGAGTTATAGATGGGGGGTTTGGAAGTGCGGTTGGTGAAGCGCTTCCGATGCCAATTGTTAAACTTGGATTGCCGTGTTCTTTTATTCCTCACGGGAAACGCGATGTGTTATTGGAACAAAACGGTTTGAATCCTCAAGGCATAGTGGATTCAATTCGGTCCTGTTTTAAAAACAGATAATAAATACGAACGATTACATACTAAGGAGAGGTGTGACAATGGAAACAGTACGGGTCCGATTTGCTCCGAGCCCGACCGGGAATTTACATATCGGGGGAGCGAGAACCGCGTTATTTAATTGGCTTTACGCGAAAGCCACGGGCGGCACATTTATTTTACGTATAGAAGATACGGATCAGCTTCGTTCGAAACCGGAATTCCTGGACGAAATTCTCTTTAGTTTACGATGGCTCGGGTTTAACTGGGATGAGTTGTATCATCAGAGCGAGCGGTTTGAGATTTATACTCAGTACGCTAAAAAACTTCTTGATGAAGGCAAGGCCTATATAAGCACCCGCCCTCCGGAAGGGGAAACACAGAATCTTCAGCCTGACCAAAAACAGGGAGAAGCGATTATTTTCAAAGTCCTCCCGCAGAAAGTTAAAATATATGATTTGATCAGGGGTGAAATTGAGTTTGATACCACGGTCATTAAAGACCAGGTGTTGATAAAGTCCGACGGAACGCCGACATATAATTTTGCCTGTGTCGTAGATGACGCGTTAATGCGCCTGACACATGTTGTCAGGGGGGATGACCATATTTCGAATACACCGAAACAAATT
>JAQUMS010000184.1 GCA_028717985.1 Candidatus Omnitrophota bacterium | reverse complement strand
GGGGGGGGGGGGGTATGAAAAACAAAACAGGTATTATCTATATATTGTTTTTATTGTTTGCGATATTTTTAATCACCCAAGATACATACGCGGCTTCTACCAAAAATAATTCCGGAGGGAGCAGTAATTCCGGAGGTAATAGTAGCAATAGCAATGCCGGCGGTACCAGTAGTAACAGCAATTCTGGAGGGAATAGTAGCAATAGTAATGCCGGTGGTGCCAGTAGTAACAGCAATTCTGGAGGGAATAGCAGCAATAGTAATGCCGGTGGAAACAATTCTGGTAGTACAGGCACAACCAGCCCAGATACTAATAAAGGGGTTATAACAGGTTATTATTACGATCCTAATACAGGGACCGTTATTCCAAAATATGATAATTTACCCCCTGGCCAGAAGTAAGAGATTAGCCTCGGCAATTCATGCGAGCGCGCTGTGTACGACATAATTAAGGACCCCTTACCGGGTCCCTTTTATTTATATAGAGGGTGATCCTGGATTGTTTTAAGGATTGATTCCCGCTTTCCTGTGTGATAAAGTATGGTGTTTATATGTACGTTAAAGAATTCATTTTAAGATAGAGGTCCACGTTGTTTTCACAATCAAAGAAACTGCTTTCTGTAATCTGGGCAATTATCCTTCTTTTTGTTTTTGTCCGGCCCTTTTTAAGTGTTCACGCGTATTTACTTGGAGGGGTATGGTATATCTCTTCGTTTATTGTTTCCGCGTCTTTATTTATAGTTTTATGCGGCATATCCTCTGTTTTGAATAAACGCAATCTTCTTGTTTTTCTTTTTTGGATTTGTATTGTAATTTCCATTATTTTTTCACCCGCCGGACCAAATCACCTTTCAGAATTGTATCTTTTCGCCCCGAATATCTTTATTTTATTTGCCGCATCTATTGCTCACGGGCGGAAAAAACAACTGATTACGGTCATGATGTCGGCAGCGGTTATAATAAGTATTTTTGCTTTAATGCAGTATTTCTGGGTGTATGATGAAATTATAGCGCAGATGAAAAAAACAAATATTCCGGTGCATATGATCCCAGAGTATATCCTGCAGAAAAGGGTTTTTGCGACGTTTCTTTCTCCGAATATTTTTGCCACATATAGTGGAATGATGGTGAATATCGGAATAGCCGTATTGATCTGTGCGTACATGAAAAAGCGGGCCCGGATATTTATATGGGGAATGGCGTTTTCAGTTATTATAATGACCGCCGCTTTATTCTTAACTCAGTCGGCAGCGGGGATTATGGCGGCATGCGCAGGAATGGCTGTTTTTGTTTTCTATCTTATTTTTATAATTGGGCCGTATAAAGGGTTAAAAAAAAGTAAACGTTTTGGCCTCTATGCGTTGTTCTGTGGAGTTCTTGCCGCCGGGATTATATCTGTTGTTATGATAACTGAACCGGGAATTATTAATTTTAAAGATCCCCATAACGGATTTGTCCAAAGGTTTTATTATTGGCTTACAAGTATTAAGATGATAGGTGATTCTCCCTGGACAGGGATAGGCTGGAGGTCAATGGGGGATTTGTATGGGGGGTACAAACCGGCGGCGGCGAATATCAGCCATTATTCACATAATGTTTTTTTGCAGATATTATTGGAAACCGGACCTGTAGGGTTAATTCTATTTTTGGGGATTATAATCCTGTTTTTTCATAGAGCGCATAATGTAATTAAACGCGACGGCGCGGATCAGATTTTAAATGCCGGGCTTTTATCAGCCGCTGTTGTTTTCCTTGTGCATAATTGTTTTGATATCAGTTTTTATTTTGTTCAAGTGTCTTTTTTCTGGTGGTTGATCCTGGGGCTATTCTGAAATGAAAATGCTTCATTAGAAAAAGAACATCCGTGCGGCTGCAAATTGCGGGGCGGGTTAATCGCGGTAATCAAAAATGATATTTTCCTCTTTGAGTTTCCGGCAGATCATCGTGACAATATCCGTTTCTGATTCCGTCTCCGGGATCCTTAATGTTATGTCCGAGATGGTTTGATTCCCATCCCCGATTACAAACGTGCGCATTTCAAACGGTTGGACCGATTCTTTTAATTTTTCTATATCGTAATCGTCATACCCGGAAACGTCGGTTATTAATATCTGTCCGGCATCGGTACTTACTCTCCCTAAATCGCCTAAAAAACGGATTGTTTCCTCGCTGTGCCCGGTCCCGAGTTGCAAATTTTCCAAATTAAGGGAATATGTTTTATATCCGTTGTCAAAAAGTTTTTTTTCCAGTATCAGGGAAATGGCTCGGGTTTTTTGTTCGGAAGGATTGCCAAGTATAACAATGAATACTCCGCGGTGTTTGTATGCTTCGGCGCGTTCTGAGGTTTTGACAAGGCCTTGAGACCATGGATCGTTTTTTACTGTGGAATTTTCTCCTGAAATTTCTTCAGTGATAATCCCGCCGCCGGCGATTTCAAAATTATCCACGATTACAAAACGGCTTAATGTTTCGATGTCCTGAACAAGGTCGTAGGCGAGAGGCCGGGTAGCCTCAAAAATACATGTTGCCGCGTCATGGCGATTAACGCTTTCCTGGTGAAGGACGGCGCTGAGATCATCTGTGTCGAGAATGCGGGTGATCTCTAAAAGTTTTACCGGGCTTTGAGCGGTCCCCAATTTAAGCTTATATAGTTTGTCCTTTATCAAAGGCGCATGCCCGACCCAGAAAATATTAGCTTTAAACCGGCGGCTTTTTTTAGGGGGCAGGGCAGCGGATGTTGTCATGATTTCTCCCTGGCGGACATATATTTCGTCATGCAGTGTGAATCCGATCGATTCTCCGCTTACGGCTTTATTCTTTTCCGGAGCATTGAATTCTTCGATTGTTTTTATGCGGGATTTTTTTTCTGACGGGAAAAAGATGATTTCATTCCCAATTTTGATTTCTCCGGTTTCGATCGTTCCCGCAATGATCCTTCTGTCGTCATTATTTTCCGTAAATTTATAGACGTCTTGGACCGGGAAACGAAAGGGGAGATTCAGGGGCTGTTCCTTCGCGGATAGTTCATCAAGCCTTTGGAGAAGAGTTGCTTCGGTATACCAGTCCATGCGTGAAGAATGATAAGCGAGATTGTCCCCCTGGAGCGCGCTTATAGGGATAAAACATACCGGTTCAATATCGAGTTCATGAAGAAATTTTCCGTATTCGGAAGTAAGCCGTTCGAATGCTTCACGGGAAAAGCCGGTCAGGTCCATTTTGTTAACAAGGACAATAATACGCTTGATGCCGAGCATGGAAACTACCATCCCGTGGCGTTTTGTGTTTTCCTGTATTCCTTGTTTTGCGTCGATAACCAGAATTGCCGCTTCGGCCCGGGACGCCCCGGTAACCATGTTTTTTAAGAATTCGATATGTCCCGGTGCGTCAAAAATAATGTAATCGCGCTTATCAGTTTTAAAAAAACAACGGGCCGTGTCGATCGTGATTCCTTGTTTGCGTTCATCTTTCAGCGCGTCAATAAGAAATGCGTATTCGAACGGTGTAGAGGTTTTTTCGCATACCGCTTTAACTTGCTCGAGCTTTCCTTCAGGCAAGGATCCAGTATCGGATAAAAGTCTGCCTATGACGGTGCTTTTGCCGTGATCGACATGGCCTACGATTACAATAGTCACGCATTCGCGTTTCATATTACATGTATCCTTCTCTTCTTAAGGTTTCAAGTCCTCCCGCGTCTTCTTTATCCTGGGCTCGGCCGGCTCGTTCTGCTATATTGGAAAATTTTCCTGTTTTAAGTTCTTTGACAATATCCGAGGGGTTTTTTGCGTTTGATTGTACGGGCTGGGTGCACGGGTAGCAGCCCAAGGACCGGTAACGTTCTCCCGTCCCCCGGTCAAAATATAAAGGAGTAACGGGAATACACTCCTTTTCTATATATTCCCAGATATTTAATTCCGTCCAATCCAGGAGCGGATGGACGCGAACGTGTGTTCCCGGAGCAAAATCTGTTTTAAATTGATTCCAGAATTCCGGGGGTTGGTCGCCGATGTTCCACTCGCTGTATTTGTCCCGGGGGGAGAAGTACCGTTCTTTTGACCTGCTGCCTTCTTCG
>JAQUMS010000183.1 GCA_028717985.1 Candidatus Omnitrophota bacterium | reverse complement strand
TACGGAAAACCAAGTATGCTTCTCTAAGCGATACCTTGGTCACAAGGAGGACCAAGTATACTTCCCCTAAGTAATACCTTGTTTATGCGGAGAAACAAGTATGCTTTTCTAAGCGAAACGCCTTCATAAAATTTTATGAAGGCGTTAAAATCATTAATTACAAATAGTTATAAAAATCGCGCAAGCACACTCATATTAAATTCTTTTAACAGCACCTATACAGAACGAAATAATACACACCAGGCAAAATAATAGATGCAAACGAGCAGTACGGATATCTATATCCGCAAGAGTTATTATTTCTTCTTGTTCAGCACAAGAAACAGCGCGCATATTTTTAATAGCCAATGGCAGCGTAAAAAACACTATCAGAGACTGCATAGGAAAAATTTTCAATATGGACATCGCACAAACTCCCAGGTACGCTCCCAAAAGAAGAATATAATATTCTGTTTTAGCGGCGCGAAAGCCTATCAGTGTCGTAAATGTTTGGATCCCGGCAGTTCTATCAGACACACTATCGCGTATATTGTTAGCGTGAAGAATAGCGGTAACAAGAAACCCTATAGGGATAGAAGCATATAGCGCCTGAGCTGAATATCCACCCGTAAGGACATAATACGCACTCACAACCAACAATGGCCCCATACATAAAAATACCATGCATTCGCCAAGGCCGGTGTATTTCAATCCTAACGGCTTACCGCTATACGAGTAACCGCCTATCAACCCTATAATCCCTAAAATAAGAACCGGGATCCCACGGAAAACAACAGGAATCAGCCCAATAGCAAACCCGGCGGTAAAACAAACATACGAACCGATAAGAATATGACGCGGAGTCATAAGCCCGTCAACAAGCACGCGGCTGGAGCCAAAAGTAGTTTTTTTGTCCACACCATTTTTAAAATCATAATAATCATTGATGGTATTGGTTCCGGCGTGAAGAAAAACAACGCTTAAAATCAAAGGCGGCAGAAGGGACCATGAAACCCTTTGATTTGTCCACATGGCAAATGCTGCCGCGAATAAAACAGGAATAACGGAAGCGGTAAAAAAAGGCGCCCGCACTGCCTGAGTCCACAGCGCGATCATCGTGCGTATATGCCGCATGATTGTAGTTTCCTTTATTATCGATTGCTCGGTATAGAGGCACCGGGCGTATTGTCAAAATGCCTTCGGTGTTTTTCCGCCTGCTCCATAAATTTTTTAAACTGTTCGGCCGTTAATATCTTTCTGACATCGAGAATACCCTGAAGCATCAAATCAAGCATTTTCGATTCCAATTCTTTCAATTCATTATTAATTTGGATGATCTTCTCCATGTCCAATTCGTTTTTTTGGACTTCCTGCCGAATTAACGCCATTTTATCTTTTTTCTGTTGAAAAATAATTTTCATTTGCTCTCTATGCTTATTTTTATTATCGTTTAAAAGTTTTTTCTGTTCTTCGGTTAAATTAAGTTCTTGAAAAAACTGCTGCATTTTGGCATCTTTTTTTTCAACAAACGCTTTATCCTGACGAAGGGCAGGTCCCGACGAAGCCGCGCATACGGCCGGCACCACCAATCCGAACATACCGATAAGCAAAAACATCATTACTAAAAATTTTCTCATCATACACACCTCCCCATTACACACACAAATCGGAATTGTTACGTTATAAAAAATATTCTTCAATCACCGTGCCAAACCCCGTTTTTTCGTTCATAGAGTTTCCCGGTGTCATCTCCGTCACAGACACAAGATATTCGATTTGTTCCTGAACTTCAGATTTCACACGGGCCGTAGTAGACGTTTTGAATTGGATCGCTATTCCAATGATAAAAATCGCCATAATAACCGTGCCGATAACAGGATACGGGGAAAGAACCCGAAAGCGTGATATTAATTTCTCCAGGAATCCCGGAACGGCATACGCGGGACGTTCTTTTTCGGCGATAATTGATTCGCGGATACGGGCCCATATAAATTCCGGGGGGATATCTCTGCCGGCCCGTGTAAACGGCTCCACGACAGTTTTCCTCGCATGCTCAAGAAACTCCCTGCACCGGAAACACCGGAGGAGATGCTGTTCAACACATTCCTTTTGTTTTCCCTGCATCTGCCCGTCAAGATAATCGGTAAGAATCAATTCTTGGATCTTTTCACAATTCATTTTTTACCACCTCTTTTCCCAAAGCGATCAGCGACTCTCTGGCCCTTTTAAGCCTCGACCGGACGGTGTTGATGTTAATTTTCAACGCTTCGGCGATTTCCTGATAACTCAAACCCTCAATATTCCTCAGCACAATACACGCCTTCTGATCCGGATTGAGGGACTTGAGAAGCGAAATAACGGTATCTTCACACTGTTCCTGATTGATTTTATTTTCAATCTCATGAGGGACTATTACCGGGCACACGGTCTCATCATATTCCACCATTCCGCCCCTCTCCCTTAAATTTTTTTTATAACGGTTAATCGCCCTGTTCATCGTAATCCTGTAAATCCAGGTTTTAAAAGAAGCCTGAAAACGAAAATATTTCAATTTATGATATATAACCAGAAAAACTTCCTGGGTAATTTCCTCGGCATCCTGCCTGTTCCCTATTACGCGAAACGCGACATTATAAACAAAACCGGCGGCAGCCTTATATATCAGCTCAAAAGAATCCACATCGCCTTTTGATGCCTGTATTAAAATATCGTGAGCTATATCCTGCATAGAAATTCTCTATATGCCATACGTACCGCCGGAAATCTCGTCAAAGCAAAACATGATTCAACTCGCGATTATAATTATACCGCGTATCCCGGCCGCTCTCCACTATTTCCTTAGCATAAAACGACCGGGACATGCTTAACCGCCGTATAAAACCTTCAACTGCGCAATAGTCGGATGCTCAGGATAATATTCGCCCTGAGGCCCCACGTATCCGTTATTGCGTTTTACCAATTTCACGGAAGTATAACTGCCATTCACATTGGGTACAAGCACGGAAATTGTATCTTCAGATATGATTTCCGTTTGAACTGGTGCCGGTTGAGAATAAATAACCGTAGTATTTACGCGTGGTTCGGCAACAACCATATAGCCGGAAGGACACGGTTTATAATACACCCGGTCGTAATAATAATACGGATACCCTCCAACCATAACGGTAGTATGTCCCACAGGAAGAACAGCTACAACCGCGCCAAACGGCGGTGGCACAGGAAAGAAAAATCCAAAAAAATTTCTCCTAAAAAATCTGCCGTCACGATAATGATACTGCTCATTACGGACGACAATTGTATCGTGACGCCGAGGCGCCACAATTGCCGGACGGTCGTCATGTCGACGACCTCCCTCTCCCCGGGCAAAAGCCTCCCCGGCAGGCAGAGCACAGATCAAACTTAATCCTATAACTACCAACAGTTTATGAGAGAAAATGACTTTATTCATTTTCACCCTCCTTTCACTACTTTAGACAAGATACTTTGTCAAAAAGTTCCATCAAAATTAAGACTTTTTGAAATCATTATCATTAACCCCGTATAAAAAAACAACCTTTCATACGAACCGGATGCTTACACTGAAGAGTTGTGATATAATACGCTGATACAAAAACGAAGGGAACACATGGACGCATTAAAAAAGCTTGAATCACACAGCGTTTATATTTTAAGAGAAGCGTATCGAAGCTTCAAAAACTTGTGCATGCTCTGGTCTATAGGTAAAGACAGCACCGTCCTTTTATGGCTGGCGCGAAAAGCTTTTTTCGGGCATGTTCCAATTCCTCTTATCCATGTCGACACACACTATAAAATCCCTGAAATGATAGCGTACCGCGACCAGATAGCCCGTGAATGGCACCTCACTATGATTTACGGTGAAAACTCAGAGGCCCTTGAACAAAAACAAACATTCCCTTCGGGGAAAACCGATAGACTGGAATGTTGTAAACTTTTAAAAACCGACGCACTCAAACGGGCATTGTCCGGAGAATGGACACGGTACCGCCTTAACCACACGACAGGCGTTTATGAACCGGATGCCAACAAGGATCCCTACACCGGCGTTATTGTAGGCGTTCGGGCAGACGAAGAAGG
>JAQUMS010000182.1 GCA_028717985.1 Candidatus Omnitrophota bacterium | reverse complement strand
GTATAAAATTTTTGTGTCGCGTTTTTTAGATTTCAGCGATTTAAATAAAATAGCCTCGTCGGCAACAATCCACTTAATGCCGGCCTGGATGAATAATGGGACCACATGTTCGCTTACCGATTCTTCAGACGGCCACATCCCCGCGGGAATTTCCCCGAAAATTGATTTATAAAGACGAATACCTTCTTTTATCTGGGCTTTGGCGTCAGCGGGATATGAAAATTCAACAGCGGGAAGAGAAACCCGGCGGTTCGCTTCTTTGGCTATAGTGGTTTTATACAAAAGCGGCAGTATGGGATGACAATATGGGCTGATAGTGACCTCTATGTGCCCGTTGGCTAACATCTTTTTGTATTCAGGCAGTATCTGGTTCAATATGTCCATCTGAGCGTCTAAGACCGCCTGCTTGTCTTTTTCTGTAAAAAAGCGGGCCTTCTTTACTATTCGGTTTAAAACCGGGATATTTTCGCGGAATAAAGGATCGATCCAGGCAAGATTAAACCATACCTGAAGGTCAAGAATATCCTGATCGGTAAAATCTTTCCCCGCCTGTTTTTTGAAAAACAACTCGTAATACCGGGGATGCCTTGAAATAACGCTGTCCTTATTGATCATGAAGAAATTTTCACGGATAAACCATCTTTCTTCATCGGAAAGCTTTGACAGAGGCTTATAGGAAAGTTCAAGAAATTTATCTTTTACAAGATTATTATTATAATCCTCAATCTGTTCCATAAGGGATGGAACGAGATTAAACGTAAGGCGCAGGCCGGGGAAATTCTCAGCCTTCTGCACCATATCCAGGTAATCTTTGGTCCCGTGAAATCTGACCCACGGCACATCCGTCACATTCGTGAGTAGATTCTTATAATACGGCTGGTGCATATGAAAAATCAAGGCAAGATGCAGCACTTTTGAGCTCCTGCATAACCTTTTCCACTCCGGGAGTGGGACAGGTTTTGTTTGTCCCACTCCCGGAGTGGAAAAGGTGAAATTTAACGGTAATAAAAAACCCCTGAGGGAATGATCCCTCAGGGGTTGTATCAAAACATTCTTTTTTAAATTAGAATGTTACTTTCATTGTTCCGACAGCCTGTGTCGCGTAGAAACGATTATCTTTGTCAAACGCGTTGCCGGGCTGGAATAAACCAAGCTTCAAACCAAGCTGAACGTCTTCGGTATAATCATACATAACATGCATATCGACTTCGTTTCCTAATGTTTTCTTGTCGGTCATGTTATAGTATGTTGTTCCGGTAGAAACGTCCGGCCACATTCTGAAGGTAGAATCATCAACTTTGCTTACCAACCGAGCATAAGCATACCGTAATTTCAAGGTAAGATCTTCTTTCGGTTTGATGGATCCAGTAACACCAAAAACCTGCGCATTGGTATTAGGTAACAACACATTCATGATATCAGCAGGTGTAATAGCTTCGAACATTTTGAACCAGTTCTTGCCTAACCGGGTATAATCAACACCAAGTGCAGGTGTCCATTGAACCTGGGAAAGGGTGTAGTTGGCACCAAGCAAAAGCGCATACGCACTCTTGTGGCCATTATCATCGCTCGCTAAATCCTGACGAGTCTGAAATACATATTCACCTTTCAATGCCAAATCATCCAAAGGTACTGTTGTAGCGCGCACGCTGTAGTTATTGATCTGGCCTTTTCTGGCATCATAATTAACCCACGTGAGTTCAGGAACTGTTTTGAGAACACCAGTATCATATTTCACGTTAGCTGCCCAAACATTAACATCATCGCTATGCCTTACAGCATCGCTATCAGATCCTTTAACAAATGCGACAATCGCAGTCAACGGATTGTAATCCCACACTGTAACGATACCGTCAAACGCTCTGCGGGCGCTCAAATCTCTGAAACCTTCAGGAAACGCACTCGCACTGCTTCCGACCTGGTTCGTCCAAGGATCAGCAACCAATAAACCATCGCCTAACATGATCGGCTGACGTCCAACAACCACAGTCAACGGTTCATAAAAAAATTCTTTTATAGTGATATTGGCTAAATCAAGGTCAATATCAGTATTCGCTGAATCTTCATTCAATGTTCCCCACGCGCGTTCGTTAAGCATTCTAACGGTCGCGGAAACATTGTCAGTCAATTCTGCATCAAGCTTGACTCTGGTGATTGTTGCCCAAATATCGCCATGAGAAGAATGATTAGAAGTATCGCTACCTTCTTTTGTAAGGTTATATCTGTAACGGGATAAACCGACCGCGGTAATATCTCCGCCTACTTTCACGTTCTGCACTTCCGCGTACGCAGCTGCACAAAAAGAAACTGCGAGGGTAAGAGCAAGAGCAAAAATTAATTTTTTACTCATTGGTGTTTCCTCCTTTTTAGTTTAATAATAACTGCGAATATATCAACTAGGGTGCTGATTAAATTCCTAGATTTTTACTATATATGTATATCACCGTAAGTTGTGGCAGACCTTAGGCTTTTAAAGTTTCCCCCACCTCCTTCTCGCCCGAGATTAAAGCCGCCTTCGGTGGTATAACCTAGTTGCATCTTTTGTATCACAAGCCCCAAAACTTGTCAAGAAAAATTTTTTAAATAAGATTAAAACCTTCCTCTTTATCCCTCTATACCGCCATATCTCTACTTCAGTGTTTTATCTTTTACACTACCGGATCTTCGCGTCCCCGCGGCGTTTTTAGGGCCGAACGAAATGCTGATTGTAGCCGAATTTCCCCTGGGAGAAATATTGATAATACAGCTCTCGCTTTCTTTTTCAAAATTCATCAACCGGTCATTATATTCTATAACATTAAGGAGCTCCCAGCCATGCATGGCCATTTGCTCTTTATAGAAGTTGACCACAAGATCGGCGTTCCCTTTACCACGGTATTTAATGACGCCCACCCTCATCCCGCCGTTTTCAAAAGAATATGACTCATCGGGAAGAGATTTAAAACCGGCAGGAACCGGAATATCGGAAAACTTCATTACTGCAGAAGGTTCAAGTAACGCGTTATTTTTAGGCAACGGCTGGACTGAAACACAGCCGGAAATAACCATTGCGCATAAAACAACACTTAGGAAAGAAATACGATTTTTCACAAAGCCCCCTTCTTTTTAAGAAAATCTTCGACATCCGCGTTAATCGCTTCAATCTGTTCAGAAGATAATCCCGCTTTATGGGCTACCTTTATTATATAGTCCGGGGGAACTATATCTTCCGGCTTATGGCTATCGGTATTAAGAATAAGCTTCGCGTTGAATTTTAAAGCGAGGTCAACCACATGCGCGTTGGTTTCACAATGGCCCGACCTGCAGGTTATTTCCAGAAATATCTTTTTTTCAACGGCAAGACGGATTTCATCGTCCGTAATAAGTCCTGGGTGAGCTAAAATATCTATATCGGCCTCAAGAGCGGCCCTGTTTGTTCCTTTAATAACAGGTTCAGCGGGAGTCTCTCCATGGGCGACAACAATCTTAGCCCCTAAATCACGGGCAATTTTAGATAAAGGTTTAAAATGTTCCGGCGGGACATGAGTTAATTCCACCCCGGGAAGAATCTTTATAGGAGACTGTTTAGGCCAATGAGAAGTAAATTCAACGATTGATTTGACCGCATTTTTAATATTGGAATAATCAGCGTGGTCGGTAATGGCAATAACGGTATATCCAAGCGCCATATATCTAACCGCTACTTCCGAGGGAAGCAGGCATCCGTCGCTTAATAATGAATGGCAGTGTAGGTTATACATGGTTTTATTATTCTTTGCTCTTAGGTCTTAGCTCTTTGGTCTTAGAAGCTTGAATTGGTTTTTACTAAGAACTAAGATCGAAGACCTAAGACCTATGAGCTAAGAGCTAAATATGCGCCCCTGGCAGGAATCGAACCTGCCGCCCACGGTTTAGGAAACCGTTGCTCTATCCTTATGAGCTACAGGGGCGAATTCTCACCTGTCCCACTCCGGAAGTGGCCCAAGTTTGGTTTGGGCCACTTCCGGAGTGGGACAGGTGAGTTGGTTTAATATTTTATTACTGAATGAATCGGATATCCCTTAAGCTTTTCTTTGCCTTTAAGAAAAACAAGCTCGATTAAAAAAGCGATCCCGACG
>JAQUMS010000181.1 GCA_028717985.1 Candidatus Omnitrophota bacterium | reverse complement strand
CCCCGGAAAATTTAGACGCGATTGAACACGAAGCAGAGTGGTCGTTTTTTGTGTATATGGCGGCTGATTGTGATTTAGCCGAGTGCATGTTCGATAATCTTTTGGCAATGAAAAAAATCGGTTCAAGCAGGGATGTCCATATCTGTGTTTTTTTTCATGGTCCGTTGTTGACCGATACGTTTTTTGCGCGTTTAAATCGCGAAAGCCATTTAAGGGATGATTTTATCTTCCGGTTTGTTAATGCGTATAGTAACAAACCGGAAACTTTGAAGCAGGCGCTTGTGAATAATATGGCTTTATATCCTGCCAGAAAAAAGATGGTGATATTATCCGGGCATGGATTGGGCTGGCGCGGTGCTTTACGGGATGACGCTACCTGGAAGCTTTACCAGCGTTCAAGGAACATATTTCATCCTTCGGTAGATATTGCTGATGATATCGCATTGTTGGAAAGTGACCGCCAGAAAGTAATGACACAGATCCGCGGCCGGATTAATCCGTCCGCATTATTTAAAGGATCGATTTTTGATATCCTTGCATTTGATGCCTGCGATATGGGGAATATAGAAACCCAGCGGCATTTTTTTGATATGGCAAAATTTCTGGTGGTTTCCGAAGTTAAGGAATACGGGATAGGATATCCCTATGAAGCAATTCTCCAAAAAATAACATCTTCTCCCTGCATAAATCCGCGTGAAATTGCTGCGTTTCTGGTGGAAACAATGGGCGCATCTTCTCGGGCCGCGTATGGTGAGAATCCTCCTGTCCCTATAACGCAAATAGTAGTGGAAAGTTCCCGTTTTCCCGATCTGCTTCGGCATTTTAACGTTTTCGCACGAGAACTTACTTCGTATTTGAATAATGGCGGCGGCGACTTAATCACCAATTGTATTAAACAAACATATTCTTTCGACAGGCTTCATCGGGATTTAAAAGGATTGATATTGAATCTTCTTGATGAAAACGGTCTGCCTGAATCGCTGCGGTTTGCCGCCAATTCGTTCGTGAATCTTTTCGATCAATCGGGGTTGATTCTGGCACAGGATGTTCCCGGCGGCAGGTATTTGCCCAACGGGTTGTCGGTATATTTGCCGCCGCCGGAAAAATTCATTCAAAATTATAAGGAAATAGCCGGTGGCGACCCGGGATTACAAAGTTGGATGTCTTTTTTGAGCGCGTATTACAATTATATGCTTGCCGGCCATCCTGAAAAAAATCCTGTAACCATGTCAACGTAGTTTTTTTACGTAACATTCTAGGGACACAGTACTAAATTGCTAACGTGTTCCCGGAATTTTCGTGTGAAAGATTTAAGCAGTCCCCTGTGTCATAAAATAACATTTAATGTTAAATCCTGCCGGGATGCTTTTACAGACTGCAAATTGAATTGACAATCTGTAAAGAATGAAAATCCGCTTGTTAGGACACGGTCCGGTAAAATAACGGATTAAACGGCGTCGGTTGGTCGATCATAAGTGTTCCGACACTCCTGAGCCATCGACCCCAGTATTTTAACCCTGTTTAGGCTAATGCCGGGACAGGGTTTTTTATTCGCTCTCGTCTATGAATCGGTTTCGTTAAGAATCAAATAGCAATCTCCCCAAATCTTCCTATAATTATTCTTGTTAGCGTTAATACAAAGTTTTATAATAAATTACGTATGCGAAACTCATTATACCTCATAGGGTAAGAGATAAGGGATCCATTTCTTAAAAAGGAGGTTGTATGATTTTAAAGAAATTAAGCAGGGTGATTTTTATTTTAGTTTTATTGATTTCTTCCGGATGTGGTAAAAAAATACCGGCGGATATGATCTTTTATCGTGGTACCGTTCTTACTGTTGATAAAAATATGACAGAGACGCAAGCTGTCGCGGTTAAGGAAGGAAAGATTATTGCAGTAGGGACCGAAAAAGAAGTTTTAAAATATAAAGGCCCTAATACAAAGATGGTTGATTTAAAAGGGATGACTCTTATGCCGGGGTTTGTCGAAAGCCATTCACATCCGGTTCTAAAAATGGTGGTTGAAAATTTTACCATTGATATCAGGCCTATTTTTTATACCGATGGCGCTAAAGTAATGGAGATTATCAAAAATGCTATTGCCAAAGCCAAGCCGGGGGAATATTTAGTTTTCTTTGGCTGGGATCCGCTTTTACAAAAAGGACTTAAAAATCCAACTATACAGGAGCTTGATGCCTTAGCTCCTCATAATCCTCTTTTTATTTGGGGTAATAGCGTGCACGTTGCTTTTGCTAATACCAAAGCCTTTGAATTAGCCGGGATCAACAAAAACACTCCTAATCCCGGCGGGTCAGCCGGAGGGACATTTGGCCATGATGAGAATGGCGAATTAAACGGAAGGATTGATCAGGGCGCGCCGATTGGAATGACTATAGCCCCTTTCTTAAAAAACAAGATTTCAGATTCTCAAAAAACCGCAGAATATATGGCTAAGGCGTGGCAAACAAGCGCCGGCGATGGGATTACTACTGTTGATGACAGTCTCATCATGGAGGAATTTTATAAACTCTATCAGGAAACAGCCAAAAAATTTAAAGCGATTCGGGTGCGTGGCTACGCCATTGATTATGCAAAATGGCAGCCGTTTGAAGGCGATGCTATGGTTAAATTCAACGGAGGAAAACTTTTTGTTGACGGAAGCCCTTGGACAGGCACTATAACCATGACCCATCCGTATCTGGTTAATGATACGACAGTAAAATTTATGGATACTCCGGTCGGTTACATGCAAAAACCGTATGTTTCACAAGAAGAACTGCAGACATTTATTGATAATTGTTTGAAGAGTAAATCTTCTGCTCAGATCCACGCAGAAGGCGATCAGGCTATTCAGATGGCCTTGGATGCTATCGAAAACGGCTTGAAGAAGTATCCCTGGCCTGATCATCGTATTTCTTTGGAACATGTTCCGATGATCCGTGACGACCAGTTAGCGAGGGCTAAGAGGCTTGGTGTTCAGGTTACCTTTTTGATGGCTCATGTGAAATATTGGGGAGATGTTATTCCGACGCTGGTCGGAGATGAAAGAGGCAGGCGCTGGTGTCCCGTAGCCTCTGCTAAAAAATATGGGGTAAATTTTGCTTTTCATTTTGATGGGCCAACTTCGCCTAATAAACCAATTGAGATCCTTCAGACCGCAGTGACCAGGAAAACCGTTGGCGGCAATGTCCTCGGGCCTGAAGAATGTGTAACCATTGATGACGCTATCCACGGGTATACCATTAATGCCGCCTATCAACTATTCATGGAAAAAGAAGTCGGAAGTATCGAAGTGGGTAAACGTGCGGATATGATTATTTTAAGCGATAATCCCAGGAAGGTACCTGCCGAGGAACTCTCTAATATAAAGGTTGTCGCCACTTATGTGAATGGGGAGCAGATATTTAGCAGAAGATAAAATCAGCCGGAGGGACTAAATAAACGATGGTTCTTTTTTAAAATCGGTTTCTATAAGTATTCCTTGTTAGTACTTATAGAAAGTCTTATAATAGTAAATAAGGTATGTGGAAATCCATATACACCATAGGGTAAGAGATACATAGGCCGGTGTACTCGAATTTAAAAAAAAATTTGAAGTTAATATTTTAGTTAAGTATATCTTCCCGGAATTTCTATAGTGACGCAATAATTCCGAGGAAATTTTTATTCCTTTCAAGGCAATTAAATACGATGATACCATTACGAAGCAATATAGTGTGTAAAAGATTTCCGGTGGTGACGCTGAGTCTCATTGTTGTAAATTCGCTGGTTTTTATTTATGAGACCCTGCTTTTGCCAGACAGGATAGGCGTATTTATTAATACCTATGGTTTTATCCCGGAACGGATCTTTCAGCCTGTCGGTTTGTTTGAAAAAATTGTCCCGGTGTTCAGTAGTATGTTTCTGCACAGCGATATCTTTCATCTTGTCGGCAATATGTTATATCTCTGGATTTTCGGGTGTAATGTCGAAGACCGGTTGGGACGGTTCAAGATTTTGGTATTTTATGTGCTTACAGGGATTATTGCCGGTTTCGTTGATTTTATTACCGGGATGCATTCGCTTATACCGAGTATCGGCGCCAGCGGCGCTATTTCC
>JAQUMS010000180.1 GCA_028717985.1 Candidatus Omnitrophota bacterium | reverse complement strand
ATATTATTGAAAAGCATATCCGGCGGTCACCCTCTGAATGGGGATGGATTCATAGGAGATGGAAAACACGGCCGAAACAGTCATCAGAAGAAAATATGTTTTAAAATTATTGAGGGAATGCTATAATAAAACAAGTGAAGGAGGTGTAGAAATGGCAGATGAAGTGAAACAGGAAGAAAAAAAAGAATCAAACAAAATGATGGGAACAATGCTGAAAGTTGTGTTGGGCCTTGTGTTTTTGGGATTAGGCGTATGGGCGGTTATAGGCTGGTTTCCCGCGCTTGCCACAGTATTTAAAGGCTCAGTCGGTTTATTTCTCATTCTGGCGGGTATTATTACTCTTGCGATAGCAAAAGAGTAATTGTTTTTTTCCATCCGTTCGGGTTAGCAATTCCATCCGTACTGGTTTTGCTAACCCCTTTTTTTTGAAAAACAATTCTTTATTGAAAAAAATCCGTTTTTAAGTATAATAATATACTATTCTGGTTAATTCGTCTGCCAGAAAGGCAGACACCGGCCTGATACCAATTTAGAGAAATTGCACTTGGCAATCCTTTATGCCAAGGTGATTTTTAGGCCGGGTGTAAGCCAGAAAGGCGGACACACCTTGCCTTAAAGGAAGGCAAGTGTACATCTTTATGTAACCGGCATATATCCATTGATGCCGGGTGCAGTTGGTCATAATATAGTACTCCAACAATTAATCACTGCGCAGATTTCTTGCGAAATCTGCTTGTAACTGTCGGAGTTAATTCGCAGACGCCCCGAAAACCATTGGGGCTACACTTTATGTTCACTACGTTCCATAAAGTGTCTGCTGGATAAGTAATACCCCGAAAGCAATCCACTGCGTAGATTTGTTCCAAATCTACTTGTAGCTTTCAGGGTTAATTCGCAGACGTCGCCAAAGAAGCATGGCGGAACTACACTTTATGTTCACTACGTTCCATAAAGTGTCTGCTGGATAAGTAATACCCCGAAAGCAATCCACTGCGTAGATTTGTTCCAAATCTACTTGTAGCTTTCAGGGTTAATTCGCAGACGTCCGCCAAAGAAGCATGGCGGAACTACACTTTATGTTCACTACGTTCCATAAAGTGTCTGCTCATTAAGGAGATTATTAGATGATGGATATGGTGTTACGTAAAGAAATTCCGTTAAGTAAAGAAGCATGCCGTTATTGCGGGATCGCGGTTTTTGCTGTCCTTACTATAGTAGGCGCGTTTATTCGCATTCCTTTGCCGTTTACCCCGGTGCCGGTTACTCTTCAGACATTTTTTGTATTGTTATCCGGCGCGGTACTTGGGGGTATGGGCGGTGCCGGCTCCCAGGGTATGTATATGCTTCTTGGACTTGCGGGTATCCCGTTGTTCACGGGTACGGGAAGCGGATTGGCGTATGTCTGCGGGCCTACCGGGGGGTATTTGGCGGGATTTATCGCCGCGAGCGTATGTACTGGAAGGTTAATGAATAACAGCAGGCATACTTTTCTTTCGGCCTTGGGCATTTTTATTGCGGCTGATATGATTTTATTCTTATGCGGTTTATTGTGGCTGAAGGTTCTTTACGGTTATTCGTTTACGGTGCTTGTGTATATGGGGCTGCTTCCGTTTATTCCCGGAGAAATCGTGAAGATTACCGTTGCGGTTGCTTTATATGAAAAAATAAAAACCCGTTCCAGGGAAATATTTGCGTAAAGGTAACGGCCGGCGAATACGTTGACAAACGATATAAACTGTGATAACGTAAAATACGTTTATCCGGCTCATTAATTTCCGGCTTTCAATCAGAAAAATTAAGGAGGAATGCAATGGAGAGAAAAGGCATAACGATGATCGTGGCGGCGGCTTCATTGTTTTTGTTTGTTTCGGGGTTGGCGTATGCCCAGGATAAAACCACGGCGAAAGAAGTTCAAACGTCTTCTGCTCCTGCTCCTGCGGACAATTCAGAAGATGTCCAATGGCTGTGGGGCGAGGTGGTCGCGGTTAATGCGTCAAATAAAGAGATCAGAGTTAAATACGTTGATTATGAGACTGATACGGAAAAAGAAGTCAGTATGTTTGTCGACGATAAAACAACGTATGAAAATATAAAATCGCTTGATGAAATAAAACCGCAGGATGGCGTGACGATCGATTATCTCGTGAATGCGGAAGGGAAAAATATTGCCCAAACGGTAAGTTTGGAAAAAACAGAAGAACTTGAGTCTTCCGAAGAAGATTCGATAAAGGACAACCTGAAAAAAGATGAAGGCCAGCCGGATGTGAAAAAAGAAGCGGTACCCGTTTCTCTTCCATCCTCAGAATCCTCGTCTAAAACTGCCGAGTAACCCCTTTCTTCTTACAAGAATTCCGCAAAGGCAGGAATATATTCCTGCCTTTGCATTTGGCCCCCTATGAAATTTTAAATGAAAACTCCGCGCTTGATTATTTTTGATGTTGACGGTACTTTAATTGACGCATATCCGGCTATTACCAGCAGTTTTAATTTTACTATGGAACGTTTAGGGTATGCCGTGAAACCGCCGCGTGTAATCCGCAAAGCTGTGGGGTGGGGGGACCTGAATCTTCTGAAGCCTTTTGTAAAGCCGGATGATTTAAAAAAAGCGTTGCGTATATATAGAAAACACCACCGGAAAGAATTACTGTTGTCCTCCCGGTTATTCCCGGGGGTGAAACGCATGCTGGCTGCTTTTAAGAAGAAAAAATACCTGCTTGCTATTGCCAGCAATCGTCCTACAAAATTCACGCGGATTCTTATTAAACATCTGGCTGTGATTTCGTATTTTGATTACGTGTTGTGCGCCGACCGTTTAAAACGCGGTAAGCCGTATCCCGATATTATCAGGAAAATCATGGAAAAACTTTCTGTCGGACCTGATCATACGATATACGCGGGAGATATGTTTATTGATATTCTGGCCGGCCGCCGGGCCCATGTAAGAACGGTCGCGGTTTTGACCGGCTCAAGCTCACGTAAGGAACTGAAAAAAGAAAATCCCTGGAAGATTTTGCGTAAAATTACGGAATTACCCGCGTATCTCCGATAAAAGTATTCCTCAAATTTGCTTGACAGTAAAAACTAATAAAGTTATAGTAATATAGGTTTTTAATAAGTTTGCTGTAAAAAATAGGGAGGGGGTATGAAACGGTATTTCTGCGCGGCAGTTATTTTTGCCATAACTCTAACGGCGGCTTCAGGTTTTGCTCAAGCTGTAAAACAAGCGCAAACCAAAGTAATACTGATGATTTCAGAACAAAATATTGACGGTCCCCGTTCAGCATGGTGGGCGAGCGAAGTTGATTTATCCGCGACAGAATCATCTATTGCCCGGAAATTAATAGAGCAGGGATTCGAAATTATAGAGCCGTCTTCTTTATCCGGTTCCGTGAAAAGCGATAAAGCGTACCGTGTCTTGGATATAACCGATCAATCATCAGTGAAACTCGGAAAGAACGCGCAAGCTGATTATGTTGTTTTGGGAAAAGCTGTCGCGTCAGCCGGAGGCCCTGTTCCCGAGTCGAGCATGAGATCTTGTTTCGCGAACATTACCGTAAAGATAATTAATTGCAAAACGGGGAAAGTTGTTTCTTATCTTGATGGGACGGGAAGTTCAGTTCACACCGATGTTATTACCGGCGGCAAAGAAGCGTTGGTGAAGGCCGCGGACAGTGTCGCCCTGAAAATTTGTGAAGCTTTAAAACAAAACGTGGTTGTGAGCCAATAACAGGAAGGTGGCAGAATGCGTAAAACTTTTTTTTATGTTATGATCGTATCTTTGGTCGTGTGTTGCGCCGGGTGTGCTTCTTTGACTCAGCCGACAGCCCAAGTTGATAATACCGTGGGAGTGGCTCCTTTACCGCCGTATTCCGGCCCTAAAGCAAGGATCGCGGTAGCTGATTTTGATGTGAAAGCCGCAAAGGCGTCAGGGGAGATCGGCAGCGGCTTACGTGAAATGCTTGTTACCGCGTTAATGAATAGTAACCGTTTTAGCGTTTTGGAACGGCAGGCTTTAAAAGCTGTGATGCAGGAACAGGAACTTTCAGCTTCCGGGGCGGCACAAGCAGGTGGACCTCAGCGGGGAAACATTAAAACAGCGGATTTGATTATTACCGCGGCAGTTACTGA
>JAQUMS010000179.1 GCA_028717985.1 Candidatus Omnitrophota bacterium | reverse complement strand
GCTTCTGAAGATGTGGGGAACGCTGATCCGCTTGCGCTTGTTTTGGCGCATGCCGCTATGCAGATCTCTGAATGTATCGGTTTGCCGGAAGCTCAAATCCCTTTGGCTCAGGCGGCCATATATATCGCGTCCGCTCCAAAATCCAATGCTTCTTATATGGCAATAAAACAGGCTGGTACCGCCGTTGAAGAAGAACGCACTCAGGCGGTTCCTGTTCATCTGAAAAATACCGTGTATAAGGGGGCTCCCGGTTATTCTGCCGCTCACAATAACGACGGATATAAATATCCGCATGATTATGAAGGGAATCATGTAAAACAGGAATATATGGAACAGGCACGGAGTTTTTATCTTCCGACTCAGAACGGATATGAAGCAAAAATTAAAGCCCGGTTGGAACGGGCCCGACAGATATCTGCTCATCAAAAGGAATATCTTTCCCGCGAAGAAACTTGAGGTTTTTTATATTAATAGTATAATAATTCAATAGAAAAATAGCAGGTGCAGGAGGTTTTCATGAAAAAACAAAAAATAATTATTGCCGGAATAAGTATTTTGTTCCTGGTTTTTAGTGCCGGGGCTGTTTTTTTGTTAAAAGACAGGTTTGAATTAAGAAATGCGGTTAATCAAAGAGATTTTCAGATAGAAGCCCTTGAAACAGACAAAAAAAATCTGATTAACGATAAACAGACCATAGCGCAGGAACTTGACGCGAAAAATGAGCTTCAATACGCATTGCTGCAAAAAAAAGAGGATTTAGAATCCGGTTTAAAAACAGCTGAACAAGAAAACGAGAAATTAAACGCGCAAATCGCTGCTTTAACTGAAACAATAGAATCCCTGCAATCCCAGATGGCTAATTTAACCGAGGAGAAAAATATTTTTAAAGCACAGGTTGCGGCTTTAATTTCCGCAAATGTTTTGTTACAGTCTGAAAATGAACGTCTTCAGGATCCCCGCGCGAAAAAGAAAAAAAAGAAATAAGGTTTCCTTAATTCCCCCCGAAAGTTTTCCTTGAGCACCCTTTTAAATCGTGTTAAAATTTACTTTATACGTAGTGTCAATATTAGTAAACGTAACCTGCTGTATGAGGCGAATGAATGAACGTTACCGCGCAAAAAACTCTTCAGGAGATTCTTTCCAGCTTAGAAGGTTTTGTTAAAATTTTTCTCGTTGGGTGCGGTAAATGCTCTACCGTATGTAAAACCGGGGGTGAATCCGAGTTGCTCGAGATAAAAAAGCGCCTGGAGTCACACGGAAAAACCGTTACGGGCATGTGCGTTCCGGAGTCGCCCTGTATGGCTGTTCATATAAAAACCGCTTTTTCCAAACAACTGAAACAATTGCGTGAATCAGACGCAGTCCTTGTATTGTCGTGCGGATTGGGAGTTCAATCCGTTAAGGATAATGATCGGATCGGGCTTGTTGTTTTGCCCGGCTGTAGCACGTTGTTTGGTTCTACGGTTGACACTCAGGGTAATTTTTATGAGAAATGTTCCATGTGCGGTGAGTGTGTTTTACACCTTACCGGTGGTATTTGTCCTATCACCTTGTGTTCAAAGGGGTTATTGAATGGCCCTTGCGGAGGAATGAATAAAGGCAAATGCGAGGTTGACAAGGAAAAAGATTGCGCCTGGGTGCTTATTTACAAGGAATGCGAAAAAAAACAAAAACTGCATAATTTAAAACAGATTCATAAACCTAAGAATTTTAAGAAGATGCTTCATCCTCGTAGAAAATTAATACAATGAAACACGTTGGTTCGTCTTTACAATCATCCGTGAGCACGCAATTGACAAAGACCACAATTCGTAATAGAATCTTGAAAAGATTGCAATTACAGAAGGAGGACGTTCGAAAGAGGTTGAGTGAAATAATCAGACGTAAGCTTTTTAGGTCAAAGTTTTTTAAACAATCAAAAATTATTATGTTTTACATATCGTTCGGCGGAGAGGTAGATACCCAGAAGATGATTAAGGAAGCTCAAAATTTAGGTAAAACAGTTGTAGTTCCCGTGTGTGCCAAAAATAGAATAATTAAAGCCTGTGTGTTAGAGGATAGCGCTAAACTTCAAAAAGGTCCTTACGGGATTTTGGAACCCGTGGCCCGAAAACGTGTCCCTTTAAAAAATCTCGATGCGGTGATCGTTCCCGGTCTCGCATTTGATAAAAAAGGAATGCGCCTTGGCCGCGGGAAGGGATACTACGACCGTTTTCTCAATACACTTCCAGAGCGCGTTATGTCAATAGGATTGGCATTTCGTTTCCAAATCTTACCTTCTGTTCCCTCCCTGCCTCACGATATGAGCGTCAAGAGCATCATAAGTGCCTAAACGTTACACGACAACAATCAGATAATGCAGCGGAAGTTTTGTGCGCTGTGGCAGTGATAGTTCTTCTCTTAAGAGAAACCGAGAAGATTATCTCACTGTGGATGAGTCCCTCCTTTACGTGGAAATAGGAGGATTATCCTTGTGGATAACTATCTGATTGCTTAACCGCTGGCAGAAACGCGGATCTTTTTGTAAGGATACGGGAAAAATCGGTGGTCTGATTCCTGAAAGATCGTTGTTTTCGCGCAGTGTTTCATCTATTGTGAGGAGGAAAATCCATGTGGTATATAATTGCTTTCCCAATACTTGCGTTGATTTCGGCATACGCGGGGTATTTTTTACGCAAATATGTGGCGGAGAAAAAGATCCAGGATGCTGAAAGTAAGGTTCAGTTTATACTCGCCCAGGCTGAAAAAGAAGTTGAAAATAAACGTAAAGACGCGGAAATTGAGAGTAAAGAAATGCTTTTCCGCATGCGGCAGGAGTTTGAACAGCAGACAAAAGAGCGCCGGCAGGAATTAATTAATTTGGAAAAGCGGTTGTCTCAAAAAGAAGAAAATATCGACCGCCGGTTAGATCTTCTGGAAAAGAAAGAAAAAGAAATAGAATCGAAATTTGAAAATATCAGAAAGCAGGAGGAAGCTTTAAAAGTAAAAGATAATCATTTGCATTCGTTAATATCGGAAGAAAAGGAACGCCTTCAGAAAATAGCCTCTTTATCGCTTGAGGAAGCAAGGACAATCCTTTTAAACCGGTTGAATGAGGAATTAAACACCGAAAAGGCCGTATTAATTAAAAAGCAGGAAGAAGATTTACGCGCTCAGGCTGATAAAAAGGCAAGTGAAATTTTAAGCCTTGCGATTCAGCGTTGTTCTGTTGAGCATACTGTGGAGTCTACCGTAAGCGTGGTTAATCTGCCCAATGATGAAATGAAGGGGCGCGTTATCGGAAGAGAAGGGAGAAATATCCGTGCGTTTGAAATGGCCACGGGCGTTGATGTTATAATTGACGATACTCCCGAAGCGGTAACTCTTTCCAGTTTTGACCCTGTGAGGCGCGAAGTGGCAAGGCTAAGCCTTGAGAAATTAATCAGTGACGGAAGGATTCACCCGGGTAGAATCGAAGAACTTGTTGAAAAAACAAAACAGGAAATGGATGAAAAAATCCGTGAAGAGGGAGAGCGTGCCGCTTTTGATGCCGGAGTTGAACGGTTGCATCCTGAATTAATTAAGCTTCTCGGTAGGTTGAAATACCGCACCAGTTTTGGGCAGAACGCGTTGCAGCATTCAAAAGAAGTCGCTTTTTTACTGGGGGTTATGGCGTCGGAGTTAAAATTGGATTTTAATCTTGCGCGCCGCATCGGACTTTTGCATGATATAGGCAAATCGGTTGACCATCAGGTGGAAGGGACTCACGCAAAGATTGGAGCGGAATTGGCCAAGAAATATAATGAGGCTCCTGAAGTGGTCCATTCGATCGAAGCTCATCATGAAGAAGCGGAAGCTTCCAGCTGTTACGCGGTGTTGGCTATCGCGGGTGACGCAATTAGCGCGGCCCGTCCGGGAGCCCGGCGTGAAACATTAGAAACATATATTAAACGTTTGGAAAATCTTGAGTCTATCGCCAATCTTTTTAAAGGCGTTGATAAAGCGTTCGCGATTCAGGCCGGACGCGAGATCCGCGTTATCGTCCAGCCGGAAAAAATTTCCGATGGCGACGCGGTAAATCTTTCCCGGGAGATCAGGAAAAAGATAGAAGAAGGCATGGAATATCCAGGTCAAATCAAAGTGACTGTTATAAGGGAAACCCGGGCGA
>JAQUMS010000178.1 GCA_028717985.1 Candidatus Omnitrophota bacterium | reverse complement strand
AAGCAGGTCCCTGATAAATTTAATCGACTGCCGGATTTCAGCGTAACGAAGATACCCCCGTGCAAAAACATCTCCGCTTTCCATGACAATAGTATGTATAGGATAAAACCTGTACGCCCCGGAAGGATGTGTCGTCCTGGCGTCGCGTGGAATTCCGCTCGCCCGTGCCGCCATGCCCACCAGGCCGATTAAACGGGCTGTTTCTTTATCCACAACGCCCGCCTGTTCAAAACGCGCCAGCACGCTGGGAGTAGAAAACATTTTTTCTGCCATCAAAACGGCCCGCTCCTCGACATTATCAAGGACATGCATAATTCCTGCCCGCATGGAAGCATCAATATCATACACAACTCCCCCTTCACGTATTAATCCCCTGCCAAATCTGCTTCCACATAGAGCAAGAGTCGTATTGATAACCTGTGTCCTGATTGCCCCAAACACGGCGTTTCCCAGTAAATAGGCCACATCTCCGGATAAAGCTGATAGATCTCCGATATGCATTGCAATACGTTCCATTTCAAGGGCAACCGCGCGAATAGAATCTGATCTCCTGGAAATATCCGCGTCCGCGCAAGATTCTATCACCTGAGAATATGCGAGAGAATGACCGATAACCGTGTCTCCCGCAATAGACTCGGCAAGATGAATTTTAGGTTTACCGTGATGCAAAGCAACTAACTGTTCAATTCCCCGGTGCTGATATCCAAGCTGTATCTCCAGATGAAAAACGTCTTCGGCGTGGCACATAAACCGGAAATGACCGGGTTCAATAATGCCGGCGTGCACAGGACCAACCGCGACCTCATGAACACCCTCCCCTTCAACGCTAAAAAAAGGATAATTCCCCATAGACATCAACGGATTAAAACGATTAAAACTAAACCTGACCGGTTTCAACCACGGATGCCCCGCGGGAATAACACCATAATCTTCGTATAGTTCACGTTCAAACATACACATCTGCGGAAAATCCGCAGTTAAAGACGGATATTCCTGTCCGGGAATTCCCAAATCAACTGAACTGACCATAACCTGAGATTGATCATCATCCGCCAAAACGATATATGCCCGCACCGTATCTTTATCTTTATTCCCGAAGAAAAAAACGGGACGCATTCCCCGTTTTATCTGCGCGATAATCTCTTCACGCGCGATATCCATGGAAAAACAGGGAATGTCACATGTCGGTATACTTGAATTATTATGGGTTATTTTCCACATACGCCTTTATTTACCTGTTATGCCTGCGGCGGCTGTCTGAAGAAAAGAATAAACACTCCCCGGGACACACACTCCGCAGATCATAATAAAAATTAATAGGACTGCCGCAGGCAGCCAGTCCGGGAAAAAATGTTTAGCCCGTTCACAGACCGGCCCCGAAGATTCTCCGAAACACATTGAAAAAACGCTTATGCCCATTCCGTAAAGAATAACAATAAGAAACCCCATAAAACCAAGCGTCAGACCGATGGAACTGCGGGAAACCATTTCTTTGATAAGCATAAGTTTACTCCAAAAAATCGGAGACGGAGGAAAGCCGGTTAAAGCAAGAAAACATCCGACCCACAGCCAGCCGTTCACCGGATCACACGCAGTTACACCCCGGACTTTCGCGATATCTTTAGTTTTAAAACGCTCAAAAATATTCCCGCTGGTAAGAAAAAACGAAGACTTAATAAATGAATGCGCCGCAGTTTGTATCACGGAAGCAAAAACCGCTCCCCCGCCGATCCCCATGCCTAACGCCATGATCCCCATATTTTCTATGGAAGAATACGCAAGCATCCGCTTGTAGTTCCTGACTTTTATCATATACACGGCGGCGACCCCTATCGAAACCATCCCCATAATAATGATCAACGTTCGTCCTTTGTCGTCAACGCCGGCGATTTCTAAAATTTTAAATATCCGAAAAATCCCTAAGAAAGCCGTATTCAACAAGGCTCCGGACAATAACGCTGAAATCGGAGCCGGGGCTTCTGAATGAGCGTCGGGGAGCCAGGCATGCACGGGAGCTAAACCCATTTTAGTGCCGAATCCGACAAGAACAAAAAGAAAAGAAATCTGGAGCCAAAACCCGTTAAGGACCCGCGCATTCCGGTATAAATCGGAAAAGAAAAGTGACTGGACTTTCTCCGCTGAGATAGAAAGCAAAATTATGCCCATAAAAGCCAGGGCTATCCCGATTGAACAAATAAACAAGTATTTCCATGTCGCTTCCAAAGAATGCCGTGTCTTTTCAAAATAAATAAACGGCGCGCTCATCAAGGTTGTAGCCTCAATAAAAACCCATAAGAGCCCGCAATGCGTGCTTAATAACGCGCCGGTCATCGCTCCAATAAAAAGATAAAAGAAAACACAAAAATAGGAATGCCATAAAGACGAAACATTCTCTTTTCTCAAAAAAAACACACTCGAACACGCCACTGCCGAAGCAATGCATCCTAAGATAAAAAGGAACAGACCGTTCACCCCGTCTACCGCAAAATACCGCGTGCATCCGGAAGGATACGCGCACGCGAACAGCGCGGCGACCGGATAGGCCGCGGCAAATCCGAACATAACAATTTCATTTACCGCTTTCGACCTGAAAAAAACAGTCAGAAGCGCGGCTATAACGGGAATACTAAACACTATACTGATCAGCATATATAATCCATGGGTAATAATTTTCTTATCTAATCTTTTAAATCCGTCAGCATATCGATAGAACTTTCTTCAAGCGTGGTTTGTATTTTCACGCTGAAAAGACCAAGAACATATAGGGCAACAAAAATATCCAGAAGCACTCCCGCGTTAACTACAAACGGCATTTCCGCGGCCACGGACAAAGACAATAAAAAAATACCGTTTTCCATCATCATATAGCCGACAACGTGGGAAAAAAGCTGTTTCCTGGTCAAAATAATAAAAAAGCCGGTCATAATAGTCGAAACGGAAACGCCGAAATAGAGCGGCTTGATGCTCAGATAATTACGCATCAAAAGAACGGCGATAACGAAACCGAACACCATGAACAAAGAACATACCATAAGAGAATACAAATGAGGAATAGTTGGTTTTACTTCCCGGAAACCGCTGTTTTTTCTGAGGATACGATTTAAAAACCATGGGATAACCAGTGTTTTAAAAAAAAGAGTTTCGATCAGCAAGAATACAACCGTCCCTTTTTCCATTCCCATCGACTCAGCAAGGACCATACAGAACAACAAGATACCCTGCACCTGAAGTATTTTAACATACGCATCAAATCTGCTGGTTGTTGAAATATACGCCATGGTTACTACAAATAAGATTATAAATAACGACATATCCACGACTCCTTGCGAGCTACAAATTAAAAAACGCCACAACAAACGCCATAATTAAAGCCGCCATACTGCTGAAAAAAATGAACTGGGGAACATGGGTCATCCTGAACCGCGCGAGCAGAGATTCCACGGTACCTATAATAACGGCGGTTGCCGCGGTAAAAACAATAAGCAAACCAAGAGACCCCCAAATGCCGGCGTTTACCGGAATAATAAATTGCGCCATTAAAAACGTTATCACCGTCATTTTCATGGCTGATGCGAAATTAATGAACGCTAAATCAGGGCCTGAATTATCTAAAACCATTACCTCATGAACCATGGTAAGTTCCAAATGGGTATTAGGATCATCAACAGGAACGCGGCAGCCCTCAACGAGCAAAATAATAAAAAACGCGAGTATGCCGAGTACCGCCATACTTCCCGATACAGACGAACTGTTTACCGTTGAAAAAAATCCCTCAAATGAAAAACATGAACACAACATCGCCAAAGCGGAAAAAATAATAAATAAAGCCGGCTCAACCAAGCTGGAAAACGCCGCTTCCCGTGCCGCCCCCATGCCTTCAAAACTGCTTCCGGTATCAAAAGCGGCGCTCACGTTTAAAAACTTAGCAAGGGCAAGAATGTAGGCAAAAACGATAAAATCCCCTGAAAAACTCACGAATGATTTATGGTCACAGATAGGAACAAGCAATCCGGCGGCAATAACCGCCGCAAGGTTAACGGACGGAGAAACCCGGAACACATACGATGTCGTTGTGCTGATAACTTCCCCTTTCCGGAACAGACGCGCGCAATCAAAAAATGGCTGTATGACCCGTGGCCCTTTACGCCCTCCCCAC
>JAQUMS010000177.1 GCA_028717985.1 Candidatus Omnitrophota bacterium | reverse complement strand
CGCGGTTGGGGATTTCTCTGAAGCCGGGACCGATCACTGATACACAGGGCGTTGTTATCGGGACGCATAAGGGGGTCGCGTTATATACTATTGGACAGCGTGAAGGTTTGGGTCTTGCGCGCGGAATTCCCGTGTATGTCGCTTCCTTGGATCCCGGGAATAATACCGTAGTGGTCGGCGGGAAACAGGAATTATTTAAAACACATTTCAGGGTAAAGGATCTTGTATTCCCGTCCGGGCCGTTGAGAAGGAAAAAGATATTAAATGTTCGCATAAGGCATTTATCAGCGGAATCAGCCGCGGAGGTGATTTGTTCCGGGGATACCGCTGATGTTATTTTCAGGGAACCTCAATTTGCAATTACTCCCGGGCAGTCAGCTGTTTTTTATGATAAAGATACCGTAGTTGGAGGAGGGATCATTCAGGAGGTTGTGCCATGAAACAGAAAATAAAGACAAAAATCCTGGGTTTACGTCCGGGGAAAAATAGACGAATTTATTTAGATCATAACGCGACCACGCCGCTTCATCCGCAGGTGCAGAAAGCGCTTGTCAAAGCGATGAAAGTTTTCGGTAATCCGTCAAGCCTGCACAGGTTCGGCAGGGAAGCGCGCGCGGCAGTGGAAGATACCAGAGAGAAAGTTGCGGAGTTTATTAACGCGCATCCTGAAGAAATTATTTTTGTCGGGAGCGGGTCGGAAGCAAATAATACAGTCATTAATCTTTTTTCCTGCGCGGCCTTTCGTAAATGCGAGATCCAGTCTTTGCCTCTTCAGGGGCGGGAGATTATTACGACTACCATTGAACATCCGTGTCTGCTGGAATCAGCCGCCTGTATTGCCGAAAAGGGAACAATTGTACGATATGTCGGCGTGGATTCTACCGGTAAAATTAACATGGATGAATTAAAAAATACCGTCTCCGAAAATACCGGGTTGGTTTCGGTAATGGCCGCGAACAATGAGATTGGTACTATTCAGGACATAAAAACGATCGCCGGAATTGTCCATGAAAAAGGTGGATTGTTTCATACGGATGCTGTTCAGGCCGTGGGGAAATTTCCTCTTGATGTTAAAGCTTTAGATGTGGATTATCTTTCTTTCTCAGCCCATAAGATTTACGGCCCCAAAGGGATTGGCGCTTTGTACGTGAAAAAGGGGGTTCCTTTTTGTCCGTTTATAAGGGGCGGGCATCAGGAGCGGGGCAGACGGGCAGGCACTGAGAATACTCTTGGGATAATCGGTTTAGGTAAGGCGGTTGAAATGCGGAAAAAAGAAATGGCTGAAGAGTCAAGGCGTCTTGTGGGGTTAAAAGCACGTTTTAAAAAAGGTATTGAGGGCTCTATTCCTGATATTCGGTTTAATGGGCATCCGGTAGATTCTCTTCCCGGGACGTTGAATGTGTCATTCGCCGGAGCTGAAGGTGAGGCAATTCTTTTATATCTTGACTTGGAAGGTATCGCGATTTCTACCGGATCGGCGTGCGCGTCGGGTTCTTTGGATCCTTCCCATGTCTTGCTCGCTACCGGGGTTCCCCGGGAACAGGTTCATGGTTCTATCCGGATAAGTATGGGCCGGGAAACCTCGACAAAAGATGTGGATTATGCCATAGCGAAATTTTCTTCGGTCATTAAACGGTTACGCACCATGTCAACCGTGCCGAAAGGAGTTTAATATGACTAATATTTCGGATTGGATGTATAGCGATATAGTAAAGGACCATTTTATGCACCCCCGTAATGTTCTTACCGATGAAAGTACTTTTCAGCCCGACGGGAAAGGAATTATCGGGAATATTAAATGCGGCGATGAAATGATAGTCGTAATAAAGGTGGATAAGGAAAAAGGCACCATTAAGGAATGTAAATGGAAGACGTACGGCTGTGCCAGTGCTATCGCAAGCACCTCCGTTTTATCGGAATTGGCAATTGGCAAAACGCTTGAAGCTGCGTATCATCTAACATCGAAAGATATTGCCGCCGCTTTAGGGGGCCTCCCGGAGCATAAGATCCATTGTTCGGTGCTGGGGGATAAAGCTTTGCGGGCTGCGATTGACGATTATTATTCTCGAAACGGCATGACGGATAAAATTCAGCAAGAACAGGCGCATATCATCTGTCAGTGCCTGGGGATCACGGACGCGGAAATAGAGCATGCTGTTTTAGAAGGCGCGCGGACGTACCTCGAATTGCAGGAAAGGACGAAAATCGGCACGGTGTGCGGAAAATGTAAAGAAAAATCCCTCCATCTACTCGAATTGTATAAAGAAAAATATTTCAAGACGTAAACGCTGAATGTAATTCTCCGGCCGATGTTTGTAACCGCCCGGAGAAATTTTTATTGACAAATGATACAATTATAGTATCATTAAAGTATGAAGCTGATAACCAGAGAAACAGATTATGCGGTCCGGGCCCTTATGTGTTTAGCGAATAATCAGGGCATGGTAATGCCGGTAGAGAAAATTGTTCGCGAGATTAAACTGCCTCACGCGTTTGCCCGCAGGCTGATACAGGTTTTAGCCCGGGAGGGGATCGTCAGGTCAGTCAAAGGCAAGAACGGCGGGTGTGAACTGGCGAAGAATCTCGACAAAATCAAACTTGTGGATATAATGGCTATTTTTCAGGGAGATGTTTGTTTGAACGAATGCCTGTTTAAGAAAAATATCTGCCCGAACCGGAGTACGTGCCCGTTACGGAAAAAGATACGCGCGATAGAATCTCTGGTACTAAAAGAACTTCGATCAATTACTCTTGCTACGTTAATGCATTGAGGAAATTACGGTTGCCATATCGGGAGAAGAAAAGGTATGATACAAAAATGTCCTGGTGCCGAAAAATTCAGACAGCCTGTGCCGGAAGATATCACGTGTCCGTTTTGCCGGAAAGAAGTAGAAATATGGACGGATGAGTCTTATGCTGTTTGTCCCCGGTGTAAAAACAAAATAATCCGTGCAAGCCGTCCGTGTTGTCTTGATTGGTGCCGGTACGCGGACAAGTGTATTTGATAGACGAGATATTTGCTCCGGCAGTAAAGCACTGCTCAGATTTCGCTCCATAAGTTACGTGTTCATTAAATGAATACCCTTTGTTTAATCATTTCGAAAATCTCTACGATATTTTCGAAATAAGCTTTAGGGTTAATTTTCAGCGGCTGTCACCGCTAAAAATTAAGGAGGGTTATATGTATTGCAGACAATGTGAACAGACGGCAAAAAGCGTTGCATGCACGGTAAAAGGAGTTTGCGGCAAGCCGGCAGAAGTCGCTGGATTATTAGATGTATTATTGTACGGGCTTGTTGGTATCGCGGTATTTGAAAAACGGCGTAGAGAATTGGGGATTAAAGATTTCGATACCGATATGTATATCATGGAAGGGTTATTTGCTACTATCACTAATGTGGATTTTGATCAACAGCGGATCTCGGCATTGATCCGGAAGGGATATACGGTTAAAGAAAAGGTAAAAAATAGTTTTCTGAAAGCATACAAGGATAAAACAGGACAGGATTTTAAAGATATAGTTCCTCCTGCCGCTGATTGGAAACCAGCCGATACAATTGAAGAAATGCTGCAACAGTCGGCGGCAGTCGGCATTCAATCGTATCCGGCAAAGAATGATGATGTCCGGAGCCTGAAAGAAATCCTGTTGTATGGAATAAAAGGGATGGCGGCATATGCGGACCACGCTTCTATTTTGGGAATGGAAGACGAAACAGTGCTTTCTTTTTTTTCAAAAGCGTTATGCGCGGTGTCGGACCCCGATATCGAATCGCAGGCCCTTATCAGTTTGATCATGGAATTCGGAAAGATTAATCTACGGTGTATGGAAATTCTTGATTCAGTTCATACAAAAACATTTGGAGATCCGGTGCCGACAACGGTTTTCCGTGGAGTGAAAAAGGGGCCGGCGATCATTGTCTCCGGCCATGATTTAAAAGATTTGCGAGACCTCCTTGAACAGACAAAAGGATCGGGAATTAATATTTATACACATGGTGAAATGCTGCCCGCGCACGGGTATCCGGAACTGCATAAGTATAATCATCTTGTGGGGCATTTTGGCACTGCCTGGCAGAATCAGCAAAAAGAATTTGACGGTATCCCCGCGGTTATTTTAATGACCACGAACTGTATTCAGGAACCGAAGCCTTCATATAAA
>JAQUMS010000176.1 GCA_028717985.1 Candidatus Omnitrophota bacterium | reverse complement strand
GAGCGATCACTACAACGTTATTTCTAAAATACCATTTCTCCTTCCCCTCAGACATACAACTCCTTACGTGGGTACTGGTTCCGTGATCGCTTGAGCACTGAAAAAAAGATGTTTTACTGCTGGGGACAAATCAATATCTGTAAAACACCGGAATTATCCTGCAGGTCAAAACCGAACTTTCCCGATGCGGAAAGAGTAACAAGCCTCTGCCTGACGCCATCCGGGACGCCGCGGGCGGACATCCAAATATTTCCCCAGTTTTCATAATCATAACTGCCGGCCCAGGGATTTAACAGGGGCCATTTATCCAGATACGGGCCATTCCATTGGGCGGCAAGAATTGTAGCCCAGTTAGCAGGTAATTGTGTAGTATTAAAACAAGCCGGGGCACCGCCGGTCCTGACATTAAACGCATCGCGTTTGGTATACCCCGGGTCATCATCGGGACATACGTCGGCAGGAAAAAAACCTACATCCGCGTAATAAGCCAGAGTAGCCGATCTAAGCGCATTCATATCTCCTGCTAATTTCGCAATTTTTGCTTTTTCAATCGCTTTAAAAGCATTTGGAGTTATAATCGCAGATAAAATCGCTATAATTGCTATGACAACAATAAGTTCAATAAGAGTAAATCCTGTTTCTTTCCCGCGTTCTTTCACCCCAACTCCTTTCTTGGACAGAATACTATTAAATTTCTTCGTCTTTAATCTCTTTAATCTGTGAAGCACTGCCGGAAGCCGGGATACCCTGGACATCTTTAAGTTTACGCTCAATGACCCGTGACCGCTGAGCGGCATCTTCAATAGTATTGCTTGCTTCCTGCAATTTTTTTTGCGTTTTATCAAGAATATCGCCGAATTTACCAAACTCCGTCTTTACGGTTCCAAGCAAATTCCATACTTCACTCGCGCGTTTCTCGATCGCAAGAGTCCGGAACCCCATGTGAAGACTGCTTAAAAACGCTGAAATCGTTGAAGGACCGGTAACGGAAACCCTATATTCCCGCTGTAAAAATTCGTAAAGGCCGGGAATCCGCAGTACTTCAGCGTATAAACCTTCAATAGGTAAAAACAGGATTGCAAAATCAGTGGTATGAGGCGGATCAAGATATTTATCCCTGATATCTTTTGCTTCCTGCTTGATCCTGTTCTCCAAATTTTTACTTAATTCCTGCTCAAGCGAGGCATTCCCCTGTTCTTGAGCCTCAAGAAGCCGTTGATAATCTTCCATAGGAAACTTAGCATCGATAGGCAGCCAAACCGCATCCTCATCCTTACCGGGCAGCTTAACAGCGAATTCCACATTATCCCTGCTGCCTTCTTTGGTAGCGACATTTTTTGCGTATTGGTCGGGAGTAAGTATTTGCTCCAGAAGATTCCCAAGCTGAATTTCACCCAGTGTGCCGCGGACTTTTACGTTAGCAAGGACTTTTTTAAGGTCACCCACTCCCGTTGCCAGAGACTGCATTTCCCCGAGCCCTTTGTGCACCATTTCCAAACGCTCACTCACAAGTTTAAATGATTCTCCGAGCCGTTTTTCCAAAGTAGAATGTAATTTTTCATCTACTGTTTCCCTCATTTTTTCAAGTTTTTGGCTGTTTTCTTCCTGAAGAGATTTTAACCGGGATTCCACGGTATTACGCACTTCAGCCATTTTCTGTTCATTCATTTGAGTTAAATACACCAACTGGCTGGAAAAAGTATCCAGCTGACTCTTTTGTAAATCGCCTACAGCGCGAACATGTCCCGACACATTATCACTGAAACTTTTCAATGAAGAAGCTAATTCATCCCTCGTTTGCTTCGCACCGGAAGACAATTCTTCCCTGTTACGGGATATTTCATCCCTCATAGAACGTTCAATCTTTTCAAAACCCTGGTCAAAACTGCACAAATGGCTTTCCAGTTTCAGCAAAGCCTCGGATGATTTACGCGCTAAAAACATAATAAGAATACCTATAGCAACAACCACCAACCCTAGTACCATAAAGAATACACTATTCATACGTTCATATCTCCGGGTGAAAGGCACGCAGGCGTTTTTTTTCGGAATGTTTTTTCTTATGTTCGAGAATTCTTTCTTTCGATTGTAACGAACGCCTTCGGTTCTGCCTGCGGATTTTTTCTTTCAGGAACACTTCACTAACCCGCCGTCGTTTCTCAAATTCCTCGATTTTTGCCGCAAGCAACTGCCGCGCTATTCTTCTGTTAGCTGACTGGGAACGTTCCGATTGGCATTTAACTTCAATCCCCGTAGGGATATGCTTCAAATATACGCAGGTCGATGTCTTATTAACATTTTGTCCCCCGGGACCGGAAGACCGCACAAATTTTTCCTCTATTTGCCCAGAAAGGGCAGACTTTTTTCGTCTTTGTACAGAGTAATCCGGATTTTCCATAGCACATCGAAAAAACGGCATCACTGCCGGGAATCTTATCTAAAATTACAAAAAGTAAGCGGGAGAGAAAAATCAAGGGAACGAAGATGCGCTATAACTGATTGCAAATCATCCTTTTTAGATCCTGAAACACGGATTTTATCTCCATCAACCTGAGATTGAACTTTCAGATTAAGTCCCTTTATTATTTTAACCAAATCTTTTGCTTTTTCGTTGGGAATTCCCATCGTCACATCGATTTTCTGCCTCAGAGTACCTTCAAATGCTTTCTCAGGAGCCGCAAATACCAGGGCTTTCAGAGAAACTCCGCGTTTTGCCAGGCGAGTAGACAAAATATCGGTAACAGCGCGAAGTTTAAAATCATCGTCGGCGACCAGGGTTATTTTCTTCTCTTCACGGTCAAACGAAATCGACGATTTGCTGTCCTTAAAATCATACCTCTGGGCCAATTCTTTCTGCGCCTGGTTTACGGCATTATCAACTTCCTGGATATTGACTTCCGAAACAATATCAAACGAAAAACTGGGCATGCAGCACTCCTTTTAAAAACAAAATAACGCAAAAATCCTTTATTTTCAGAAAAAACGCATATAGATAACCGTCAGAAAGTTGTCATTATTCTACCGCCGAATAGATACGACTTCAAGGACAAAATTAGTTTTCAACGAAATATAATACCGGAGGGATCAGTATTGTTCGGAATAGAGGATTTTAAGCATATTTCGTACAATCCAGGGATTAAACTGAGAACCCGACCCTTTTTTGAGTTCCATAATTGCCTGTTCACGGGTTATTACGGGATGATACGGACGGGGAGATATCATCGCGTCATACGCGTCCGCGACGCTGATAATTTGAGCAAAAATATTAATATCTTTTGCTTTTAATTTATCCGGATACCCCTTGCCGTCAAATCGTTCGTGATGAGACCTCACAATCGGCAGGATTTCTTTGTCAAAAACTATGGGTTTCAAAATATTTTCTCCCACCACAGGATGTTCTTGAATTATTTTTATTTCTTCCGGAGTTAACGGTGTTGTCTTATCAAGAATACTCTTATCAACACCAAGATTGCCGATGTCATGCAGCAAGGCGGCCTTACGTACCAAGGCGACCTCTGAAGGGGAATATTCCATTTCCATCGCTATTTTCTCCGCGTATAACGCAACCCTGTCAGAATGGCCCCTGGAATACGGATCCCTGTCTTCAAGTATCCTCACCATAGATTCCATAAGCGAATAAAAATAATCATGCATCAACTTTTGCGAATCCTGCAAAGAAAGTGACATGGAATTGAACGCATCGGCTAATTCCTTTAATTCAGCGCTCCCTTTAACTTCGACTTTATACTGCAGATCCCCCTTAGCAATTTTCCGTGTTCCTTCAAGCAATATATGAAGAGGGCGTATGATTTTTCTTGAAAAAAGAGGGCCTGAAACCAAAGCAAAAATAAAAACAAATACCAGAACAATCGCACCCCGGAGATAAATTTCACGCTCGAGGTTATATACATGCTCGGCGGCAAGATCAATCCCGACAATCCCGGCGGTCCTGCCGTCTTTATCTTTTACCGGAGCGTATCCGGAAATAACCACTCCCCACTCGTCTTTACCCAAAGATTCATCGGTAGTAGGATAATAAAAAGATTTAATCATTTCGGGGAAACGGCTCGCGTCATACCTGTCACCCGGATACGAAGTCGCGGCTTCCATTGATTGAGGATTAAAAACATCCGGATCAACCACGAACTGAAGCGTGCCTTTTTGGCTGGTTTTAGCCATCGTATAAATAT
>JAQUMS010000175.1 GCA_028717985.1 Candidatus Omnitrophota bacterium | reverse complement strand
ATATGGTATTTATCAAGGCACCGCACCAGGTTTTTAACATAATCTTCGCAAATTTGATATCCTAATCCGCGAGATCCTGAATGGATCATAACCGTAACCTGACCTTCACTCAATCCGAAAGAATCACAGATATCGGCATCAAAAATTTTTTCAATGATCTGAACTTCAAGAAAATGATTTCCCGAACCTAACGTGCCGGATTGAGACTTACCTCTCTCATACGCCCGGTCTGAAACTGCGGAAGGATCCGCTCCCTGGATAGCGCCGTTTTCCTCGGTACATTCAAGGTCGTCTTCTGTTCCGTATCCTTGAGCGACAGCCCATTTCGCGCCGTCTTTTAAAATCTCTTTCTCTTCACGGGCGCTCACTCTGATGTCGCCTTTTGAACCCACGCCGGTTGGGACTTCGGAAAATAAAGCCGCGACAAGGTCCTTGATTCTATCTTTGACGTCGTCAAAACGCAAATTGGTTTTCAACAACCTCACGCCGCAATTTATATCAAAACCAACACCTCCAGGAGAAACCACACCGCCTTCTTCAATATCAGTAGCAGCCACCCCTCCAATAGGAAATCCATACCCCCAATGAATATCAGGCATTGCCAAAGACGCGTTGATGATTCCCGGCAAAAAAGCTACATTAGCCACCTGCTCCAGGGCCTTATCATGCCGGATATCTTTTAAAAGCTTCTCATCGGCATAAATTATCCCCGGTACGCGCATGCCGTCTTTATACGATCTGGGCAGACGCCAGTGAAAATTATCTATTTTTTCTAAGTCTTGCATACGCAAAAATCAAACGTCCAGAATAACCTGAGCCGAACAGCCTCCGGCTGATTTTTTTATTAAAAGTTCGTGGTAGGTTGCCGCTTTGATTTCGGTATTTATTTTAAAATCTTCGCTGGCTTCGCCAAAAGCGACAGCGCTTAGGAAAGTGTCGTGCAGGGTATTAAATCTGAATTCGGTGAAAATCACTTCACGCGCGGCCGATAAAGAAAGTAACTCATTCAGCCAGTTGATAAACAGGTCGTCAAGATTATCCGCTTCCTGTTCTATGATAAATTTCTTTAATTCGTCTTTCTTTGATTCTCTCTGCCTTTCGGCAATGATATCAAAAACCGCCGCGCCGGCATTGCTAAATAAATCTTCTAATGTTTTACCTTTAACTTTGATGCAGATATCTGCGGTATGATCTATGAGTGTATAAAATTTTTTCATTAATGAGCCCACAACTTATGGAGCGAACAACGTGAGCGAACATAAGTTGTCAGGGCGAAGTAACTCCGGCGGTTACAAGTAGATTTCGAAGAAATATACGCAGTGCTTAACTGCCGGAGTAGATTATTCTTCAATGAGCCCACAACTTTGGAGCGAACAACATGAGCGAACATAAGTTACTGTGCGCCTGCCTGCCGGTAGGCAGGAATTAAGGGACGCCCTGACTCGTAAAATAAGGATACCCGACTTGTACAAAGTATCAAAATTGTCGAAGAGCATTTTGATACACTCGTTGAAACACGTATTTACCCTTTGAGAAAAATATTTAGGAAAGTCCTGCCTCGTAAAATGATTAAAAATTCTCTACGATAATTTTTAATCACTCGTCAGGGCAAATTTCCTGCCATAAATGGCAAGAAATTTGAGCCGCCTTGGAATCTTAATGAATCCGCAACTTATGGAGTTTACGAACATAAGTTGTTTGGATGAATTAATTCCGGTAGTTGCAAGTAGATTTTAAAAAAATCTACGCAGCGTTTAACTACTGGAAAACAATACCAATGCTTTCAAAAGACCCCGATAAAATTACATGAGCCGCCTTGGAATCGAACCAAGAACCTTGACATTAAGAGTGTCCTGCTCCACCAATTGAGCTAGCGGCCCTAAATGTTTTAATACACAAATTCCTTGCCGCTCGCGGTATCCTTAACGAAGTTAAAGGTTGAGCTAGCGGCCCTAATGATTTTATTTAGGATTTCTCCGAAAATTTGTTCAAATATTATATCACAAATCTTAAAAAAATAGTCTATTTTTTAGCTCGTAACGCTCTTAAATAAGCGTTGCTTTTGTATTATATGCGCGCCTGGCAGGAATTGAACCTGCAACATCCAGCTCCGAAGGCTGGCGCTCCCTGCCTGCCGGCAGGCAGGTATCACAGTGAGCTAATCTTTTTGTCTATGCGCGCCTGGCAGGAGTTGAACCTGCAACATCCAGCTCCGAAGGCTGGCGCTCTATCCAGTTGAGCTACAGGCGCATAGTAAATGCGTACTTGCGCAATTCCGCATAAGCGCCGAGTGCAACCTCAGCTGAAGAATTCCGCTTTGGGGCCAAAAAGTTTTTTAATCTTCTTTAATTTTACTTCGCTTACGGAATCGGCATTTTGCCCAGCAGGAAGCCGTACAGGAGAAACAAAATGAACTTTATCCGGATTGATCTTTTCCACGGTATCTTTAAGTTTTAATAAATGTTCTTCTTTATCATTAAGCCCCTTTACCAGCATTACTTCAAGCCAAATTTTACCGTGAAATTCTTTACGCAGGTCGATCAAAGCGTTTATTATATCTTCAACGTTGATTCCCTCGCATGGCTGATCAATCGCTTCAAAAATATCCTGTTCAACTGCATCGAGAGAAGGCAAAAGTAAATCAGCAGCCAATAATGTTTTGCGAACCTCTGGATCAGGCAAAAGCGAGCCGTTGGTAATAACCGCGACAGAAACTCCGCTTATCTTTTTAACCTGATCAATTAAAAACCCGATGTTTGTATTCAGGGTAGGTTCGCCGGATCCGGAGAATGTGATAAACTGAAGAGTTTTCGCATCTTCAGGATTTTCATGAAGCCACATCTTTAATTCCTCAAGAATTTCTCCGGCAGGAAGATATTCAGCGCGTTCTGTTGTCTTAAGCGTGGTTTTTCCAAGCTGACAATAGACGCAATCGTAAGGGCAGACTTTATAAGGGGTCAGATTAATGCCTAAAGAAACTCCCAGCCTGCGGGAGCTAATAGGACCATAGATATATTTCATAAAGAATAAACCCCCATTTACCTGACAAGATGACTTCAGAGAAATGGGGGTTAACCTTGAATTTAGTTACAGTTATTTAACTTCCACCACAGAATTAACACTTCCAAAAGGATTATTCACAGTTTTCTTGCATGCGGGATCAGTCATCCACGACCCATCAACGTAAAACTTATATTCATACGTTCCGGGAGTAAGACCGACAGTCACAGACCAATTACCTTTTGAATCCTTCTTGGCAAGAAACGCGTTAGGATTCCAATTGTTAAATGAGCCCCCAACACTTACTTTCTTCGCCTGCGGAGCCTTAAACTTGAACTGGGTATCCTTTTCCTTTGATCTTTTTAATCCTATAACCATTTCATCCTCCTTGTTATGGATTTTATTTTACTACAAAACCTTGTGCTGTCAAGCTTTTTAGCTCAAAACTAAGTCCCAATGCCCCACGTCCTAACATCCCCAAATATATTTAATACCACAGAACCAGACATTTCAGGGCACAGGAACACGTGGAGCCTTGAGTACGTGATTACACTGCAACTATAGAAATACCTTTGGAATCGGCAAGAGCAATACTGGCGGGACGGTCTAAAAACAAGGTCTTGCCTGCCTCAATTGCCAGGCAACGGGCTCGAGCGCGGCAGAGATTTTTAACGGTATTAAATCCAATCACGGGAATATCAAAACGCATATCCTGCTGAGGCCTGCTTACTTTAGCCACGGTCATACCTCCACGGGCTAATTTTCCCGCTCTCTTGATCAGGTTATCCGTGCCTTCGAACGCTTCTACACCAATAATAGCTTTATTTTTCACGGCTACAGTCTGCCCAATGTCCAAATCGGCTATTTTTTTTGCCAGATCCATGCCGAACCGAATATCTTCCCATTCATCGGTAGTTGGCTTTTTAGAAGTCAAAACACCTTTGGCGGGAATAAAATCTTCGAGATACGTGGTTGAATCGAGGACTTCAAGTTCAGCTTCGTGGAGTTTATTAGCGATAGCGGTAAAAATAGTATTGGCCCGTTTGTCCTTCAAACTATCCAGCAATTCGCGCAATACCGGACTTACGGTCATGATCCGGCTGAATAACCTTCGGGGACTGATTTGACCGGCCATTACCACTTTTGTAACACCTTCAAATTTAAAAATATCGAATAACCGGTTAAAATCCTTTA
>JAQUMS010000174.1 GCA_028717985.1 Candidatus Omnitrophota bacterium | reverse complement strand
TAAAGACGCGAGGCCGGAAGATACTATCCGAATTATTCGCCGGATACTCGTGAAGTCCGGCTTCACGGTTGAAGAAATTTCCTGGAAGCATCCGGTGCCGAATGTCTGGTCCGTGTTTGTGCGTGAGCGCGGATGCAAGTTTCTTTCCGCCAACGGTAAAGGTGAGACCCGCCTTTTAGCTTTGGCGAGCGCTCTGGGAGAGTTTATGGAGCGGTTGAACACCGGCTATTGTTTCAGCCATTATTCTCTGCATGGTTTGAAGGTGAACAAAGGATTTCTTTTCTTCCCCAATGAAACGTGGTTTCCCGCCTCTAAATCTGGTATACCCGATGGAATATTAACTTCTGAATTGCGCAGGTTGTATGATCCCGACAAATGTCTGGCTTCGACTCATCTGATTGACCGGAGCTCCGCGGGAATAAAAAAAGGTATCTGCGCGATACCGTTTACTCGCACAGCCGACGAAAAAAAAGTTTTTTTCCCTATTAGTATCCTCGATAATCTGTATGCCAGCAATGGAATGGCCGCGGGCAATACGCCCGCAGAAGCGCGCGTGCAAGCTTTGTCCGAAGTGCTTGAACGGTATGTTAAATTCCAGGTTATTGCCAAAGGCCTCGCGCTTCCGGAAATCCCGAAACGGTATTATGCCGCGTATCCAAAAATAACGTTCGCGATTGACGCGTTAAAGCAAAAAGGATTTGGCGTTTACCTGTATGACGCGTCTCTTGGAGGCAGGTATCCGGTTATTACTATCGCGCTTATTGACCGGGATAAGGAAAAGTGTTTTCTGGCGTTCGGCGCGCATCCTTTATTTGAGGTCGCCCTTAGCAGGACTCTTACCGAACTTTTGCAGGGGCAGGACCTCAGGCGGTTTAAGGGATTTCAAAAACCGTGCGCACGTCTTGCCGACGCGGCTGACTGGACCAATCTTGAGGAGCATTTTATAGATTCCAGCGGGTTGGTTCCCAAACGGTTTTTTAAAAAGAAAAAGGATTTTTCTTTCTGTTATGTGAATCATGGAGGTCTTCGTAAAGATGAACTCGCGTATCTGACAGCCATTATTCATAAAGCGGGAAAAAATATTTATATAGCGGATTTCGTGGAAAGCGGGTTTTACACCTGCAGGATCGTGGTGCCGGGAATGTCGGAAATATATCCGGCAGGTAATCTTGTATCCTATAATGCTAATCGCGGGGTAAAGTTGTGCGGATCAGTCATGCGTTTGCCTAAGCTGAAAAAATCCGAACTTCAAATGCTTCTGGACAATTTGGAAGCCGGGTACGCCGGTGATATTGAACGGGTGTGCCATGTGCTGGGCATTCCTTTTGAAACAGGAAGCCCGTGGCTTGGGGTTTGTTTCGGTGAATTGAAAATGCTGGTGTTTTTCGCGCTCAATAAGATAGAGGAGGCACGCCGGCAGTTGATGTGGTGTCTTGATACCGGATGTGTGCGTAAGGATGCCAGGCTTTTGTATGAGTGTGTATCGGTTATTCTTGACAAAAACGACTGTTCCGATAAAAAGCGTTTATTTAAACCGGCGGTTATCCAAAATGCGCGTCGCATATGCCGGGGGGAAAATGTGTTCAATGATCTTTTTGATTCTCACGGCATGCCATTTGGCATCCGCGCTCACCGGGAACTTTTAAAGGCGTTTGCCAAGGCCCGGAAAATGCGGAAATATAAACAGGCAGGTACGTAATAATGGACCCTATTAGATTGAGTTTATTTATTTCTAAAAGCGGATACACCTCGCGTCGTAAAGCGGATGCTTTGATAGAAGAAGGCAAAGTTGAGGTAAACGGCACGGTTGTCAAAGAGCCTTTTTTCAGGGTCAATCAGGATGATAAAGTAAAAGTTTGCGGGAAATCTCTTGATACCGGGAGAGGGAAGGTTTATATTGTATTTAATAAACCTGAAGGAGTGACTACGACGGTTGAGGATAAATTCGCCGAGAGAAAAGTGGTGGATTTCCTGCCCGCGAAATTCAAAGGGATTTTTCCCGTGGGACGCTTGGACAAGAATTCTTCGGGATTGCTTATTCTTACCAATGACGGGGATTTGTGTTACAGGCTTACTCATCCTAAATTCCGCGTGGAAAAGGAATATATTGTTCGGGTATCGGGCCTGGTGAAAGCGGATGATTGCCTGAGGGCCAAAAAAGGGCTGGTTGATGAGGGAGAGCATTTGAAGGTGGAAGCGATACGGATAATAAAGAGCGAGGAACAAACGACGGTGTGTAATGTGATCGTGTGTGAAGGCAAGAAACGTCATATCCGCAGGTTGTTCAGGGGGCTGGGTTTTCCGGTATTGGAATTAAAGAGAATCAGGATCGGTGGTCTGCGTTTAGGCGATCTGAAGTCCGGAGAATACCGGGAAGTAATGAAAGAAGTAATTGAAAAAAATAAACCAGACAGCTCATAGGAGATAGGTCATACGATGGGGAAATTAATTTTTTCTAAACGCTATTCGCTATCTGTTAAACGCTTATATGGTTTTACGCTGATTGAGTTGATCGTTGTTATCGCGATCATCGCGGTTTTGGCGGCGATCATCGCGCCGAATGCTTTTAAGGCGATCCAAAAAGCGAAGATTGCCAAGGCAACGCAGGATGTAAAAGCGATAGCTTCCGCTATGCAATCTCTTTATGTGGATACAGGTTTGTGGTCGGGCCAGGCGGCAGGTGCATATGCCGAATTTAATAATGCCATAGGTCCTCAGCTTAATCTTCCTCAATTGGGATTGCTGCAGAATGACGGCAGGTATCCGTATTGGGACGGGCCGTATCTGGAAAAGCCGCTTACAAATGATCCGTGGAGATATGGGTATATGTATGACGGTACCCCTGTGAGCGAACCTGGACTTGGGCAGTCGAGTATCAGTTCAGGAGGCCCCAATGGCGATGGGAACTGGTGCCCATCCGTGAACCGGATAGATAAAATTCCGCAGGGCGATGATATAATTATTTATTTGAGTTAGTGTGGATTACGAAATAATCTACTCCAACAGTTAATCACTGCGTAGATTTCTTGCAAAATCTACTTGTAACTGTCGGAGTTAATTCACCCGCCTAAAAAGCTGGCGGGTTCATTAACGGAATACACTACCCCTTGCTTAGGCATTTCGAAAATCTCTACGATATTTTCAGGATAAGCTTTCGGGGTTAAATTTTCCGGCTAACGCCGGGAAATTTAAGGAGGAGGGATATGAGTTATATGAGGAAAATTTTTCTGCTGATAACTGTGGTTTTTGTGTCAATGGTTTGTATGGATTTTGGTTTTGCCGGTGAGGAGCTCTTTGAAAAACACGAATTAGGGACATTCAAAACACAATGGGTGCCCGGAGAAATCGTGGTGAAATTCAAAGAGGGTGTTTCGGAAGATTCTATCCGGAGAATAAACGATAAACACGGCTCTTTTGTGTTGTCCATGAACAAACGGGGGAAATTCAAACGAGTTCGCACCCGGAAAGATAAAACAATAAAAGAAATGGTGAATGTTTATAAACAGGATCCGAACGTGGAATACGCGGAACCTAATTATATCGCCTACGCGTTAATGACGCCGAATGACCCGTATTTTAAATATCAATGGAATTTGGATAATTCCGCCTCAGGCGGTATTCACGCGCAGTCAGCCTGGGATATTCAGCCCGGAGGGAATCCAGGTGTTATTGTTGCTGTAGTGGACACGGGTGTAGCGTATGAAGATTACGGCACTACGTATAAAAAGGCGCCGGATCTTGCCAATACTTCGTTTGTGGCGGGGTATGATTTTGTAAATAATGATGTTCACCCTAATGATGATGAGGGTCATGGTACTCATGTTACAGGGACTATCGCTCAAAGTACGAATAACGGTGTCGGTGCCGCGGGTGTGGCTTTCAGAGTTTCGATAATGCCGGTAAAAGTTTTGAATTCTGCGGGTTCAGGTACGTATGCCGATATTGCGGACGGTATTTATTTCGCGGCTGACCATGGCGCTAAGGTTATTAACTTGAGTTTGGGCGGAACGAGCACGTCCAGCGTTTTGGAAAATGCGCTTGCCTATGCGCATAATAAAGGGGTAACTATTGTGTGCGCCGCCGGAAATGAGTATCAAAAAGGGAATCCGATTGTATATCCGGCCGCGTATGACGCGTATTGCATTGCGGTTGGCGCCGTGCGGTATGATGAGGCCAGGGCGTATTATTCCAGTACCGGAAGTTATGTGGATATATCCGCTCCCGGAG
>JAQUMS010000173.1 GCA_028717985.1 Candidatus Omnitrophota bacterium | reverse complement strand
GTTAGTATCCGACGAGAGTGCTACGCCTACAGGTTTTAATCCACTGCCGCCTAAAGATCTCAAAGTTGTGGTTTGGTCGCTTAATGTTACCTGTCTTTGTCCCAGGTCGTTCACTGAAGTTAATGTTGTAACTGTCCTTCTCGTTCCGCTGACCTGAACACCAGCCGCGTTGTTGGCATACGATTCGAAGATAACCAGATCCTTTGTAGAGGATACGGTCGCGTTATTCGTCTGCTGGCAGAATCCATTTCCGGCCGCGAAAAGAACCAAAAGTACTGTTAATCCTACTATTACCCCCCTCATGGTATTCACCCCCTTTTTAAGTTTGTTACAGTTTCCCAAAATCTTTCCGTTTTTCATAAATTCCCCCTTTTAAATTCTTATTCCTGCGATTGGTAATGACGAACTTCTTTAGATCCTTCTCGTAAGAGTTTCCCCAATATAACTTCGTAGCTGACTTCGACGTCTGCTGTATACTGAGAAATCCATGTTGATTCAGGTGAAAACTCGTATCCTGTGTGAGTCCCGATTCCGTATCCGTCTTTGAGATTTCCTAAGTTGTCATAAACGTTGGTAGTGGTAATATTCAAGGTCTCAATATGAGAGTTGTCAGAGTCAAGATAGGGATACATCATTCTTGTGGATTCATGGCTGTTTAACTGTCTCTGCATATTGTTGACAAGGCCGTTAGAGAATGTCGTTGTGGTGTCGTCAACTTTGAATAAACTGCCGTCCGCGGCGCTGAAATGAGATATTAAGGAATAAACGCTTGATGACATGGGTTTGCCGTAAAGGATCTGATATTTAGTATCGGCGAATCCGGTGTAGGAATTTCCGTCTTCCAGTTTTTTTGTTACATCGCTTTCTGCAACGGTAACTTTTTCTTTTGTCGCGCAGTTAATATAGAAATATTCGGTCGTACCGTCATCTTTTTGCATAGTGCTGAGGGTATTTCCGTCTTTGTCTTTGAGTGAAAACCATTGAGGTTCTTTGCCCGTGAAATCGCTGTGCGTGCTCGCGTCGGTAAGGGTTTTAGTATTGTCATAAAGGTATTTTGTGGTTGAAGTTTCTTTTCTTGTTGATCCGTCGGCGTTAAGAACGGTTGCTTCGGTATAATTAACAAGCAGCCGGTCCGGATCAGCTTCCACATCTTTGTATATCTGATCGACCGTCAGATACGTCAATTTGGAATTAACGTCGGTTACGGATTTTGTTCCGTCGATCTGGGTATTGGTAATTGTTTCATGATAGCCGGTAATTTGATTTTTTCCGTTGTAAGATGTGCATGTCCTGTCCGTAGAGTAAAAAAGCTCGTCGGTCCCAATACCTTCTTCTTTATACGAGAAGGGCTTTTTAGGATCATTATTCGCGTATTCAATGCCGCTGCGGGTAAAAGACATTTTTCCATAAATGCTGTCTTCAATTTTCTGTGAGAAAGCCCGTAATAATTTTCCGTCATAATTTCCCGCTTTCCACTCCGTTGATCTGGTGTTGCCCGCAGGGTCTATTTCTTTAACGGTATATTCGGTGAAAAGTTTATTGGCGTTGGTGAAATCCGAACCGTAAAAAACCGAATCAGGGGTGTATTTTCCGGTCCAAGACTGGCGGCTGATGTTCCCTAAATTATCCTTGGAAGTCGCGTCATAGCTGGTAAGTAATCGGGAATCGTTGTATTTCATATTGTGGGTATCTTTTAAAACAACGTTACCCAATTCATCAACGACGCGTTCATTCAAAATAGTGGTAGGTAAGCCGTCGGTAAAATATTCAAACTTCCCGTCGGAATTCTTGATATATTTGAATTCGCCGTTAGCGGCAGAATTCTGTTTTCCTTTTTGAATATCGCTTTGGATCTGTGCATTAAGGCGTTCCGCCTGCTGGCGTAAATTTGCTTTATCTGAAAAAATGGCGAAATTTGCTTGAGGAGCCGCTTGAGAAGCCCCGGAAATAACGTCTTCGATCTGTTTTCTTTTTGATACCCGTTCTTCCTGGCGGCGGTTAACATGAACGAAAGTATCCACATAGTATCCAAACTGAATCTTTCCATCAAGGTAAGGACGATATCCGGCGCCTAAATAGCCTACCGGATAGTCTTCGGCGCAGGCGGGCAGAGAGGAGAATGATGCTGCTATCGCCCCCGCGACGATTACTGCTCTGATTTTTCTCTGGATTTTGTTTGTCATATTCTCTTTTAGCCAATAAAAAAAGCCGCGCTGCTTTTAGGGTATCCTTATTCGGCAGCCCGGCTTCGAAAATATCAGGGTGAAAAAAATATTAAACCCTATCGACCGTGGCTTTCTTAATCTTCCGTTGCGGGAGATTAAGCTTTATCGTAAGGATTGTTAATTCTTTTTAAAAGTCTTAAGTTATAGGTGTTAAAAAAATCAAAACTCTCTTACTACATTTAAACTATAACCCAAGATATGGTTTATTTCAAGGCTAAAATCAAAATTTTGTTTCTGTTAACAAGTAACAGTTTAAGATGCATATATCCTATTATAAGGAAGAAATACACAAAACACAATAAGAGTACCCTATTTTAAGAGATTACAAGATACTCTTACTGTGTTAAATAAGCAAAATCTTAGCTATAAACCTGAAAAATCAAAGATCATATTATTGTTGAGCAACAAAAGTAAGGGTTATTCGACCTTGATATTGTCCCACGGGTTTGCTGTCGGTAATATGGGTTACTCCAATCGCAGTGTCGTTTTTTTTCGCGATTTCGTAAATAATTCTTAATCCTTTTCCCGGCAAAACAGTAGAGTTGTAAGCTTTTCCTGTGCTATCGGCAAAAGAAAATTTCCCAAGTTGAGCTACCGGGCCGGAAACTGTTGGTCTGTGCCATTGAAAGAAAGTGACAATAATATGGCGATCAAGAGTTTCTCCTCTGGATTGATGTCTGATGCTTTCGATATTGTGGGTAATCATCCAGTTTGATTCATTTGAATCTACAAAGGCATCCACAGCGTAAAAACAGGCAGCTTTAAAAATTTTTTCTTTTGAATCAAACGATAATGTTCCAAAGTTGACACTATCTGCGTTTGTGCCTATTATTTGTCCTGAATCGGAATATTTTGTGATACTTATGGTTAGAGCATTGAGTGGAGGTATTTCAGCTTTAACGTCTACGGCTTTAGTGTTTGCTGAAAAACATGCGCGGGTACTGAGCAGAAGCAAAAAAGTGAACACAATAGCTAAAGTAATTTTTTTCATCTCCCCCTCCGGAATTAAAAAAATTTTAAACATAATTTTTGTGGTTTTTGAATCCCCCCGGATTCATAACCCCAATATCTACAATTATTTATTCATTATGATCACCTCCTTTGAATAGCCTTTCAAAAAAACCGGTAAAAAATGTTTAAGTGTTTAGTGTTTTGTATTAGGACTTTTAAAGGATGGAATAAATAAGGATTATAAAGATGTGCTAAAAAACAGGAGAGATGCCGGATCAGGTGGAAAAATTTTAACGAAATTATGGAGGGGGGAGCAGTAGTAAATAAGCTGGTTATTCCGCTTATTTTCGGGTAGAGAAAAGCCCGTGAGATAAGCGAAATTCTCGGCTTAAATAGAATACTACTTCTCCATTGATTCATCCCCCGCCCCCCCTCTGGAACAATGGATATACAATGGGCTTAAATAAAAAAAACCGGATCGCCTTTTTCCTTATTCGGCAACCCGGTTATCGAAATCGAGACAAAGAAAAAATGTTATGTCTAACTCTTTATCGACCCGTGGCTTTCCCGCTTAGTATTTATAAAACCAATAAGCAGGCGTTATCGCAAGGAGTTAATACTACTTATTAAAAACATTTAATAAGCACTTAAAATATAGTATATTTTTTGAATAAATCAACTTATTAATGCAGACTTTTGTGTTGTTTTACGAAAAAGGAAGGGGAGGTGCTTAGAGTTTGAGTCCGTAACCCGTGGCTTTTTTAAGATTGGCAAGAGAGATGTAATAACTGGCAAGAGCTTGGATATATTTTGTTTGAGCATCGGAAAAACTATAAAGGGCTTCCATTGCGTTGGAAAGGCTTGTTTCTCCTACCATGGCCCTGACTCGGATTACCTCTGCTTCATTTCTGCGGAATTTCATTTCAGCTGAAGAGGTATTAAGCTGTAAAACGGCTTTCTGATAGTTAAGGAAAGCATCCTGGACTTCAAAAGCGATTGTTTTTGCGCTTTCATTCAGATCGCTCAAAGCTCTCACCAGGTCAATAGATCGG
>JAQUMS010000172.1 GCA_028717985.1 Candidatus Omnitrophota bacterium | reverse complement strand
GGCGGAAATAAGGGATAAAATCAAAGAAATGCAAAAACTGCAGAAAAAACGCGTTAGTTCTTAGCTCTTTGATCTTAGAGATTTTATTTTTTCTAAGAGCCAAGACCCTGCCTGCCGGCAGGTAAGACCTAAGAGATGATAAAAATTAAATGAAAATATTACTTGCAGTTGACATAGGCAATACAAATATCACGCTCGGAGTGTTTGCCGGAGATGTTTTAAAAGCTAAATTTAAAATCCCGTCTGGTAAGCAAAATTACACCTCTGAGTTAAAGAAAATTTTCAGCCGCTACCACTGTGATTCCGTGATTATTTGCAGTGTAGTGCCTGCGGTAACGCGGAGCTTTACAAAAAATCTGAAGCAATTTTTGAACCGGAAGCCGTATGTTCTGGGGCAGAATTGTAAAGTCCCCATAAAAAACGCGTATAAGTTTCCCAGACAGGTTGGGCAGGATCGTCTGGTGAACGCGTATGCCGCGATAAAAATATTTGGGGCACCCGCTATTGTTATTGATTTTGGTACCGCGGTTACCTTTGATATTATTTCGTCTTGGGGCGCGTATCTTGGCGGCATGATAATTCCGGGCATGCGTATTTCTCTGGAAGCCTTAAAAGAAAAAACCGCTTTGCTTCCGGGATTAAAAGTACAAGCTCCAAAGGAATTTATCGGCCGCGATACAAAAAACAGTATTTTAAGCGGGATAGTGAATGGTTTTGGTTCTTTAACGGATGCGTTAGTTGAAAAAATAAACAAAGAATTAAAAATATCTCTGTATGTGATTGGTACGGGCGGTGATATAGACTTGATCAGTTCTTATTGCCGTGTTATCAAATACCGTGACTCAGACCTAACTCTCAAAGGTTTAGCCCTTATTTTCAAAACTATTCTATAAAGGGGATAACCGTTCTCTATTATTTTGTTGACAACAAAATTGAGGAATGATATAAAATAAATATACTTTTGCAAACCTTTTGTATCATTTCTTACGGTGGAGTTTAGCTTTGGATAAAACGGTTGCAAAGAAATCCTCAAGTATGTTTTTGACCATGCTGGGGATGTGGTGTTTGTGTATTTTATATTTTAATCCCCGTTTTATAGTCCTTCTTGCCGGCCCGGAATCAATCGCCGCGAAAATATTTCTATGTATATTTTTGATCCTGCTTGATCTTTTCTGGTTTTACGTGTTTTTTCACCTTACAATTATCGGTTTCTCTTATTTCTTTCAATCAAAATCTTATCCAGCAAAAGAGGTTTTCCCTAAACCTTGTAACGAAGATTGTAATCCCTCCGTGGCGCTTTTATACACTACGCGTAATGATTTTCAGGAACAGGCTTTGCTGACACATCTTAATCAGGATTACTCCCGGTATCATATTTTTGTTTTAGATGACAGTGATCTCCCGGAATATAAAGCCCGGATTGATGATTTTTCCGCCTTGTATCCGAAAAAAGTATCAGTTATCCGGAGATTGGAAAGAGGCGGTTTCAAAGCCGGGAATTTGAATAACGCTTTAAGGAAAATCGGGCCTGAATACGAATTTTTTAGTGTTTCAGATTCTGATACGTTTTTACCTCAAAATTATATAACACGATTACTGCCTTTTATATCTGATCCAGCCGTTGCATTTGCCCAGTCTGCTCAAAGAATCGATCCAAAACAAGAGTCGTTGTTTGCGCAATTCTTGGGAATAAATACGGATATTCATTTTAAACACTATGCTTCCACAAAAAACCGTTTTGGGTTTGTAATGTGGTATGGTCATGGCGCTTTGATGCGGCGGGATGTTTGGGAAAAAATCGGAGGGTTCCCGGAAATTGTCACCGAAGATTTGGCTTATTCAATGCTGGTTCGCCAGGCTGGTTACTCGGGAGTATTTGTTGATGAGGTTGTTTGCCGGGAAGACTTTCCCCCCACGTATAAACAGTACAGGAAACGCAACGAAAAATGGATCAGGGGAACTACGGAATGCCTTTTGAAATTTTTTCCATCTTTTTTTAAATGTCCGTCTGTTCCGTGGTTTGAAAAGATGGATGTTTTGGTTTCTGGGGTAAGCCTGCTCTTGGATTTTCCTTTCTTGTGTTTTATGATTATAACCGGGATTTTACTGCCGTTCAGTTTTCCGTATTTTCAATTTCAGGGACCCATGTTTAAAATGCCGGTCTTAATTGATAAGGCCCCTCTTGTTTTAGTAACTCAATTAAAAGCCAATCTTTTTTGGAGTTGGGATATTTTTATTATGATGTTGTTGGCGGTATTCGCACCGATCATTCCCGTTTTTATCGATTATCGCCGTTGCCCCCGGCAGATTGCGCGTTTTACAGGAGCATATATTTATTGTTTTTTTGCGCTTCAGTTTGTCTCTTCGTTTCATGTGCTTATTACTCTGTTTACCGGGAGAACGGTTTTTCCCGTAACCGGAGAAAAAGAAAATAAATCTTATGATCTTCAAAAAGATTGGGTTGGTTTATCACATGCTAATCTTAATTTAATTTTTTGCGGAGAGTTTTTAATGGGAATTTTTTTTCTAATACTCGGGCTGGCGACGTACAATATTTGGTTTTTACCGGTAGCTTTCGCGCTGTGCATAAGCCCGTTTTTATTTAAGTGGAATATGGATTTAACGATTGTGAAATACGCTGTTTTTTTGCCGTTAGTAATGACTTTAGGGATCATTTATTTTATCGGAAGAGGTTTGCCGTGGATGTAGTTTTAGCAAAGGAGCTCAGATGAAACGTAAGGCTGTTATTGTGATTTTTACGATTCTCGCGGGGTGTGTATTTATGCTCGGGATGCAGGAATCATCCAATGTTACCGCGTATCGCCTTCTTCAGCGTGGTGATTTTAAAAAAGCGCTTGAAGTTTATACTGCCGGTGAAAATTATTCCGGCGCGGGTGTCGCGTATTCTTCCATGCGCATGTTTGATGAGGCGATTGCCAGTTTTCAAAAGGCAAACAACGTTTCGGGAATCGGCCTTGCGTATTGCGGGAAACGCAATTTTGATAAAGCCATAGAATATTTTCGCCGGGGTAATGATACCTCAGGAATCGGCCTTGCATACCTGGGGAAGCGCGATTTTAAAAGAGCGAAAGAATATTTTTCCCGCGTTAATGACTGGTCAGGCTTAGGGTTGTCGTATCTGGGAGAATATAATCTGAATGAAGCACGGAAGTGTTTTGATAAAGTTATGGATAAAAACGGCCTTGGCCTGGTTTTAATGGCTGAGCGTAAATATGAAGAAGCCCAGCGTCTTTTTGAAAGCACCAACAATAAATCGCAGATCGGCATGGTGTATGTGGGAAAGCGGGATTTTGATAAAGCGATTCCGTATTTTACCGAAGTGAACGATTTTTCCGGCCTCGCGCTTGTGTATGCGGGGAAACGAGAGTTTGATAAGTCAATCGAACTGGCGCACAAGGCAAATGATGATTCAGCTCTTGGATTGGCATATCTCGGAAAAAAAGAATATGATAAAGCCGCCGAATATTTTACTAAAGCCAATGATCTTTCCGGATTGGCGCTTGCCTATTGCGGTAAGCGGGATTTTGATAAGGCGTATAAATACGCGGTTTCTGCGAATGACCCATCGGCTATTGGTACCGTCTATTTGGGAAAACGCGAATTAGACAAGGCTTTAGAGCAGGGGATCAAAGCTAATGATGCGTCGCTTATCGGCCATGTATATTGCGGTAAGTTTCAATTTGACAAAGCCATTGAAAATTTTTCTAAAGCCAACGATTATTCCGGATTGGCTCTTGCATATTGTGGAAAACGTGAATTTGATAAAGCTCTCTCCTATGGCGAAAAAGCCGGTGATTTATCCGTTTTGGGCTTGATCGCGGTTAACAGGCATGATTATGATAAGGCGATTGATTATTTTACCCGCGCTAATGATAAAGCCGGTTTAGGGCTGGCGTATTGCGGAAAAAAGGATTTTGAGAAAGCTTTTGCTTTTGCGTCTGAAGCATCCGATTTTTCCGTCATGGGCCATGCTTTTTGCGGCAAGGGGCAATTTGATAAGGCTATAGGTTATTTCCTGAAAACCAATGATTTGGCAGGGGTAAGTCTGGCATATTGCGGAAAAAGGCAGTTCGATAGGGCTCTTGAATATGCGTCTCAATCAGGGGATAAATCCGCGTTAGGGCATGTTTATTGCGGTAAGAAAGATTATAATACCGCGTTACAATATTTTACTCAGGCAAACGATTTGGGCGGGATAAGCCTTGCCTATAG
>JAQUMS010000171.1 GCA_028717985.1 Candidatus Omnitrophota bacterium | reverse complement strand
CATTTTAAGTTCATTCGGAGTTGCCTTAAAAAGCAGGGAGAGAATAAGCGAATTTACACACACCGTCTTACCGGAACCGGTCGTGCCTGCGATTAAAAGATGGGGCATTTGCCCGAGATCCGCAATAACCGATCTCCCTGAAATGTCTTTTCCCAAAGCCATTGTTAGTTTTGATTCCGCGGATTGAAATTCCTTGGAAATAAATATATCTTTGAGAAACACCAGGCTGCTTTGAGAATTCGGGACCTCAATACCCACGCGGGCCTTCCCGGGAATCGGAGCGAGAATCCGCACTGACTGTGCTTTCATTGCGAGCGCGATATCATCTTCCAAAGATACGATACGGTTTAATTTAACACCCGGGGCGGGTTCTAACTCGTACCGGGTAATAATAGGTCCGCGTTCAATATCGGTAACTTTAACCGCAATTCCAAAATCATCAAGGGTGGATTCCAGTATATGGGCGTTACCGGTTAAATCCTCCTTAATCTGACGGGCTTCTAAGGGAGGAGGAGATTCCAGCAAATCAAGTGACGGGAGCTGATAATTACCGATTTTTAAAACCGGCGGTTTAATTTTAGGTTTTTCTTCTTCACTGGAAGGTTCTTTTATTTTTATTTTTGGCTTAAGCATTGCCGCCACTTTCGCGGAAAGCTTTTCCTCGCGGGCCACGGAATCATCTTCTTCCGTCTCATCAGCACCATTTATCTTTAATTTTTCACGGTCTTCGGAAAGAGATCTGCGCGTTTATTTTTTGGACGCGGCGGCGGGACGCTTTTCTCCGCGTTTCAATTCAAGCACGGGCAAAGCCTTGACTAAAAAATCAAACCTCCCGAGTCCTTTGCAAAATTTAAGCAAAAGCGTCGAAACTAAAATCTCCGTTACCAGCGCGAACGACAACAAAAACAAAGACAAGAAAACAATGTACCCTCCGAATTCCCCGAAATACTTCACTACGACGCGGGAAATAAAATATCCCACTCCCCCGCCTCGGTAGAAACTAAGGGTTTCGGTACGCAGATAAAATAAGCCGATCAAGGCGCACGAAGAAATAATAAGAATAAAAGAACCCATACCGCGGTAAAAACTCCAGTAGGGAGGATTTTGGCGGAAAAAGCTGATCCCGATCCACAAAACAAAAAAAGGAACTATAAAACTGGGGATTCTTCCGATTGAAAAAACAAGCGCCGCCGAAAGGTAAGCGCCGAACATACGGACAAGATTATGAGGCGGGTTATTCGCGGGATACGTGTGAAAACTTACATCATGGGTATCAAAGGAAACCAAACTGGCTAAAATTATCAGGCCGGCTGCGATAAAAAAGATACCTTTGATTTCATTTAAACGTTTCTCTTTCACGATGAAACGGATTTATACGTCCGAAATTTTCTCTTCGGCTTTTTTCTTACTGAGATTAATCCTGCCCAATTCGTCAATACCGATAACTTTAACTTTAAACTCATCTCCGACTTTCACCGCAGAAGCAACATCTTTCACAAAATGATCGGACAATTCGGAAACATGAACTAATCCTTCTTTGCCCGGAGAGATCTCGCAAAAAGCGCCGAAATTCGTAACGCGTTTTACTTTCGCGGGATAAATCCTGCCGACTTCCACTTCATCGGTTATAGACTTGATTATCAAAATAGCGGCATCTGATTTCGAACGTTCAGTCGCTGAAACCAAAACCGTGCCGTCATCTTCGATATCGATAGTCGCTCCCGTCTGGGCGATAATTTTCTTGATCATCTTGCCGCCCGGCCCGATAACTTCGCCAATTTTCTCCACCGGGATTTTAATTTTTTCAATTCTCGGGGCATTCGACGAAATTTCAGTACGGGGCGCACTTAAAGCGGACGTGATCTTATTTATAATAAACAGCCTGCCTTCTTCCGCCTGATCAATACACCGTTTTAAAAGAGCTAAATCAATTCCGTCTATTTTCAAATCCAGTTGAACCGCAGTAACGCCTTTTTCAGTGCCGGCAACTTTAAAATCCATATCGCCGAAATGATCTTCCAGCCCGGTAATATCAGACAAAATGACGGCATTATCTTCTTCCTTAATTAAACCAAGCGCGATGCCGGAAACAGCGCCGGATATTGGTACCCCGGCATCCATCAGAGACAAAGTCGCCGCGCACACCGTTGCCATACTCGAAGAACCGTTTGATTCGAGGATCTCGGAAACAACGCGGATCGTGTACGGGAAACGTTCTTTGGAAGGAATAACAGCCACAAGGGCTTTTTCCGCTAACGCTCCATGGCCGATTTCCCGCCTGCCCGGCCCCCGCATTGGAGCGGTTTCCCCAACGCTGAACGGAGGAAAGCTATAATGCAGCATAAACGATTTATATTTTTCGCCTTCAAGCGCCTCAATCATTTGTTCATCTTCACCGGTACCAAGTGTCGTAACCGCAAGGCTTTGAGTCTGCCCCCGCGTAAAAACCGCGGATCCGTGAGTCCTCGGCAAAACCGCGACTTCACAGGTAATAGGCCTTATCTCTTTAAAACCCCTTCCGTCAATCCGGGCATTTTCCTGCATAATCTTATTCCGTACCTGCTCCTGTTCAACCTGCACCAGAGACATACGGACATCATCTTCGGCATACCCCTCAGCCGTTAATGTAGTGCATAACTCCTTGGATAATAATTCGATCGATTCTTCGCGTTCTTCTTTTTTGCTTAATTTATATATTTCCCGAAGCCGTTCACTTGCCATTTCCACGATTTTCTTCTGCAGGTCGGGATTGATAACCTTTAACGAAACATTCATCTTTTCTTTACCGTGAGCGCGGGAAAATTCCTCCTGAAAATCAAGCATAGCGGCCGATTGTTCCACGCCGAAGGTAACCGCTTCCATAAACAAAGCGGGAGAAATTTCTTTTGATTTACATTCCAGCATCACGACGCCTTTACGGTTCGTCACCACCACGACATCCAATTCAGACGCTTCAAGTTCCGCGTACGTAGGATTAAGAATAAACTGCCCGTTTACCCTGCCGACACGGCAACAGGCAACCGGACCGCCAAACGGAATATGTGAAATACCCAAGGCCAAAGAAGCGCCGTTCACCGCCAGGACATCGGGATCATTTTCCCCATCGCTGGAAAGCACAACCGCGATTATCTGAACATCATTTAACAATCCTTTGGGAAACAAAGGTCTCATAGGCCGGTCAATCAACCTGGAAATCAAGATTTCATTTTCAGAAGGCTTACCTTCCCGTTTAAAAAAACCTCCGGGAATTTTACCGGCGGCATAGGTTTTTTCCTGATATTCCACGGTAAGAGGGAAAAAATCAATTCCTTCACGGGGTTCTCGAGACATACAGGCGGTAACTAAAACAACTGTCCCGCCGTATTGAACGGTTACAGCGCCATGAGCCTGCTTAGCCAGTCTTCCGGTTTCAAAAATTATTTCCTGTTTCCCAAACTGAATCTTCTTAACGGCATTTTGCATACAAACTCCAATTGATATAGTAAGTTTTTTATAAAGGCGAGGTATTCAAAACTATTTTCTTAAATTTAGCTTTTCCAGCACCTTCTGATATTTAGCGACATCTTTTGTTTTCAGGTAATTCAAGAGACGGCGGCGCTTACCGACCATCATTAAAAGGCCGCGGCGGGAATGAAAATCTTTTTTATGATTTTTGAAATGCCCCGTTAATTGATTTATCCGTTCGGTTAACAGCGCAATCTGTACTTGCGCCGACCCCGTATCTTGGGAATGGACCTTAAAATTTTCAATAACTTCTTTCTTATTTATAACAACCAATCCAACTCCTCCTTCCAGTATTTAAATCTTGTTTATTGTTTTAAGCAAAATCAAAAACTGGTTACAAAAATCTTATATTTCCGGCGGCCCCGCCGCCCGTAATCTCAACATCCACCAAATTGCTCAATTGGCAGTCTATTTATTATATGGTATTTAGCTTCGTTAGTCAACAATTTATATGTTTCAGGCCAGTTCGATATAAATCCGGATATCCTTATTTTTTATTTTTCTAAGTGATTCCCGTTCAAATAAATACATACCATTATGGGGGACTATCTCATCCTGATTTATAAAAGCCCTTTGAATACCGAATAAATTTCTTTTTTTCCCCGCCTTTAACGCAAATACTACGCGGACAAAACGGGAATCCAGAGGAAACCGCGCCTCTATTTCTTTGCCCGCGAAAGCGGCAGGCAAAAATTTCGGATCAATTACCAGATCGCCAAATTTGAATTTAATTCCCAG
>JAQUMS010000170.1 GCA_028717985.1 Candidatus Omnitrophota bacterium | reverse complement strand
GGTAATATATTTTCCCGCCACGTTGGTGGTCTTGATCAAACGGTTGTTATTATCATACGCGTTTGTGGTAAGGCTCCCCTTCTGATCCTTAACCGTCAAAACATTGCCGATAGCGTCATATGTAAATACTGTACTATACCCTAAGGCATCGGTAAGCTGAACTAAACGGTATAACTGGTCATAGGTAAATGTTGTGGTATGGTTATCCGGATCAGTAATACTTTTGGGCTGGTCTTTTAATGACGGCAGAGGCCCGCCTTTATAGTTATAAACTGTCTTTCCTCCTTCAGCATCAGTCATTGCTGTTACCCGGCCGAACGCATCATATGCATACCGGGAGCTATTGCCTTTTGCATCGGTCACAGTTACGATGTTACCCATCGCGTCCCGGGTGAATGTAGTAACTTGATTTAACGGATTAGAAATGCTGACAAGCCTGTTTTCAGTGTCATACGAGTAATAAACACTGCTTCCTTTTGTATTAGTCACATTTATAAGATTACCCGTCTCGTCATAAGAATACCGTTCATAGCTGTTATCCGCGAAAGTTTTCCTCACCAGGCGGTTCATACCATCGTATTCAAACGACGCAATATTATTCTTCGCGTCTGTCTGTGACAAGAGATTTCCGCATAAATCATAAGTATATTTAGTAATATATCCTTCCGGATCGGTTATTTTGATCAAATTTCCGTAGCTGTCGTATTCATAGCGGATAATGTTTCCTTTTGGATCGGTTGAAGTAAGCAATTGACCGTAGGAATCATACGTGAAAGATGTTTTATTGTTCAAAGGATCCGATTGGCTGGCAAGGTTGCCTTTAGAATCATAGGTATAGAGATATACACGGCTAAGAGCATTAACTACTTTGGTAACATTATGAAACACCGCATCGTAGGTAAATGACACCACATCAACGGTACCGGGAAGAGCACCATCGATCTGAACGACATTGCCGTATTTGTCATTCGTCCAGGACGTTTTATTGCCGTTTATATCGGTAATACTGTTGCGCATACCCCGTTCGTCATACGTATAGGTGGTCACGCCTCCCAAAGCGTCGGTAACTTTAGTAATAACCGGCTCTGAGGAAAATTCAAAAACTGTTGTATTACCATTTGAATCAACCACACGCGTAATGCCGAGGTTAAAATCATAGGTATAATTAGTCTCGGTGCCTGATGGATTAATAACTTTAGTCACTGCGTCCAATTTTGAATCGTACACAAAGCTTGTCCTGTTTCCCCTCGGGTCAATCACTGCAGTCAGATTGTGAATATCATTCGGATCGGAATATTCATAATTGGTAACATGCAATAATGGATCTTTTACTTCAATAAGATTATTTTTATCATAATACGCGAACTGATACTGACGGTTCATCGGGTCGGTTACGGAAATAATCCTCCCTTTAGTATCATACGCAAACTTCAACGCCCGGCCTGAATTATCCGCGATCTGACTTACGAGAGCTCCGCTATATGTATAGGTAAGACGGTTCCCATTGCGGTCCTGTATATATGCAAGCCGTTTATTTGCATCAAACTGATAATATTCGACACCGTATAAAGAAGTCCAGCGTGTCCACCGAAAAGTACCATCCGTTAATTTAGTAAGCGTCGAACCGTCGCAAACAGATCCCACGTAACCGCCCGGGCCGATAACATAGGCGAATATAGTGCCGTCCGGGCCTTTGATGGTAACGGTATCTCCGGCTTCAGTTAAAATTAGATTGTGATACACTTGCCAGCCGAAACCAAGCGTCCCGGCATAGGTACTGCGGCTGGAATAGGTACGTTCAAAACGAAGGAATAATCCGCCTTCTTTTCCGCGCACGGCAATATCAATATCCCTGATAGGTAAAACAAGCTGGCCTCCTGTAATTAAAATCGGGTCAATAGCGGCTTCGCAGGTTCCGTTTCCTCCAAGCCAGACTCGAGGACGATCAACTGTGGAAGGCGAAGGAACACCTACCTGAGGCTCTGGATTAGGAGCTAATCCGGGCCGAGGTTTAACATTAGGCATCAAATGCGGAGCAATCTGCTGAATATCAGCAGGAATAATAGGCCCAAGGTTTAGGAAATCAACATTCCAATGGCCGTTGGGAAGAACTCCGGGATCATTTTTTGTCCAGCCGCCTTCCGGCGACCGTCTGGTCGCGCCCGCGGAAATCTGTTTCATTTGCGCCTGTGAAAGCAGGATAAAATTTCTTTCTTGTTTTCCCAAATCAGCTTTTGAAACCAGCAAAGCTTTTTTATCCCATTGTTTGGCGAATTGCTCAAGAGGAATTTCGTATTTCATCCCCGCGTCATTAATCAGTACGTTTTTGGAAACATTTTCAACCACAACGTAATGCTTCCCGTCCAAAACAACAATCGCTTTTTGTTTTAACTGCCTGAGCTGGCGCACTGAAAGATATACGCCCCTGGCATCCAATCCTTTTTGTTTCGCCGCTTCAAAAAGGCCTAAAACCGTTGTTCCATTATCTTCTGTCCAAGACAAAGAAGCGATCTCTTCAGGAGTTGCGGCAATGCCGAAAATTTTACATATTTGATATAAACTATCCGGGCCGCAGCGGTTTTTGACGGTTAAACGTATCTCTTTTTCCTTAACTACGGGAGCTTTAGAAAGAGACGTTGGTTGAGAGCTTTCTTTCAATTGCTTAAGGGTAGTAATCACATCAATAGATTGATACGCGTCCATTGATATATTCGTATCCGGGAACAATTGAATCACTTGTTGAAAAGTATCCAGGGCTTTGTCATAATCTTCGCGTACGTAATGCGTTTTAGCAATCGCGAAAAGGGCTTCGCCTTTAAGGTACGATTCCTGGGAAAAAACTGTGTTGAATTCCTGCAAAGCGGCGTCGTATTCGCCTTTTTCCAGATAAATACTTCCGATCTCCATCCGCAACGGTAAAACGGAATTCCCCTGTTCAATACGGTTTTTGGCGTATATAAGCGCTTCATCCGGCCCGGTTTTCTTCGGCTGACCGGTTTGCGGATCAATCGTAATTTTTCGGCGCAGGCACTGCGTGACTTTAACCGGATCGTTGGCTTTTTCAAACGCCTGAACACCTTTATCAAATTGCCTTAAAACATAATACGTATCGCCAATACCGTCATAATCACCTGCCTGGGAAAAATTCTCCAATGCTTTTTCATATTGATGTTTTTTCAAATAAACCTTGGCTAAACCGTTTTTATCGTTAGCTTTGGTAAAATAATCAACAGCCTTTTCAAATTCGTTAGTGCTTAAAGCCGCAAGCCCCAGACCTGAATAATCATTGGCCTGAGTAAATAATTCCATAGCCCGGGACGACTCCCCTTTACTTAAAAACACAAGGCCCAAACCGGACAAATCATTAGCCTGGCGCAACACATCTTCCGCTTGTTGAATATATCCCATTCCCAACAAAGCATGACCTAAAGCAGAATAATCGTTGGCCTCTTTGGCATACTCTCTGGCAGTATCAAAATCTTTTTTTGCCGAATACGCCAGGCTTAAACCGGATAAATCCTTCACCTGTGAAAAATATTCTATAGCCTTTTCAAACTGCCTTTTCCCGCAATACGCGTGTCCTAACGCGGATTTATCGTTTGCCTGTGATGCGTAATCAAGCGCCTTGTCATAATTCTTTTTCCCGGAATACGCCAAACTTAATCCTGAAAGGTCACGCGCCTGAGTAAAATACGCGATTGCTTTCTCATAATCTCTTTTGCCTAATTGAACTACACCAAAAGCAGCCGGATCATTACTTTTATTAGCCGCATCATATGCTTTTTCAAAATCCCTTTTTCCCGCATACGCAAGGCTCAAGCCGGAAAAATCATTCGCCCTGCTGAAACAATCTACAGCCGCATCAAATTGCTTTTTTCCTAAATAAGCCATACCCAGTGCCGAAAGGTCTTGGGCTTCTTGTGCATACGAAACAGCCGTATCAAATTCATTTTTTTGCGCATAAATCAGGGCCATTAAGGATAAATCATGCGCTTTTTGCGCGAATTCAAGGGCCTTATCAAATTCTTTTTTGCCGCAATATGCTAAAGCCAAAGCCGGCAAGTCATTTGCTTTTTGAGCATTCTCAATAGCCTTATCAAATTCGCGTTTACCGCTATAGGCAAGGCTTATCCCGCCCAAAGCGTTTGCCTGAGTAAAATATTGTAACGCGGTATTATAATCTTTCTTACCGCAATAAACATGCCCTAACGCGGATTTATCCCCTGATTGAGACGCATATTCAAGAGCCCTATCGAACTGCCTTTTTC
>JAQUMS010000169.1 GCA_028717985.1 Candidatus Omnitrophota bacterium | reverse complement strand
CGGCGCGGGAAGACCCGTCTTCATGATCACAGGATATCAGACTAACCACGCTTTTAACAATGTCGATAATATCCGTGGTCATTATTTCATTCTCAGGGATATTGGACAAATACATATCTGCCAATTCTAAACCGTCAAAAAATACGCCGGGATATTCCTTATATATATTCCGCAAACGGTCAAACGCCGCATTTTTCTCTTTGCCATTACCTACGGACAGGAAAATATCCCGAACGACTTCAGCAGTAACAACTTCCTTTTCATAAAACGAGCGGGCGGCGGCAGTATCCCCAGTCCTCTGCCCCCCGTCATTTCCCGCCGTTTCCTGCTGCGCCTTCCGTGTTTTAAAATCATCGGGGCGAATGCCAAGCCCCCTTCCATGATATCTTTTTGCGTCAACTTTCGCGGGCACGAAAATTTCATTGCTCCGGGACAATGGAATAACAGCCGGATGCCAGAATCTAATATCGGGCCATAAAGTTTCTAAAGCGTCACCCCTGATACTTCCCCGTTTAACAGCAGAAAGTTTCCTGGAAGACACGAATACTTTTTCCGTATCAATAAGCCCCAATGCCTGCAATATACCGTGAGTTAAGCCGCTGGTTTTAGCGTAATCTTTTTCCCCGGAATCCATAACTAAATCGCTTAATTTCAAAAATTGAATATCCAAATCCACTTCCGACAAAAGGTACAATCCTTTTAAAATTCTTTTATACCCCTCAGGGAGAGATGATCGCATCATATATTCGAACCGGATAACCGGGCTTGTGCTTCTAAAACCCAACGCTTCAGCCATAGGCCGGGAGAAGAAATTTTTTCCGGCACGGTACCGCTCCCGGAGTTCCCCAAACTCTTCAGGAGAAATCCGTACAACTACATAATCCTCTTCAATCTGTTCTACAAGGCCGTAATGAAGCAGGAAAGCGTTTAGAACGACAACCGTGTTTTTATCTTCCGCTTTAGCCAAGCTTCCGTACTCCCGGACACAATCGCCCCCGTCATAGCTTTCAGACAACAACCCGGTAACAGCTTCTTGTGAAAGGCTGACTTCATTATACGCAGCGCGGACACGGGAAAGAAGATCATTGGTATCTACAAGGTCGTATACGGGTTCAAGCGATTCGGGACGGATAATATCAGACAAACCGTTATCAATAACAGCCCGATAAACAGAATCAACCGATCCCCGCATTCCGGCATCGGTAAGCGCTGATGTTAAAGCGCTTATTTCTTTTAATCCGGCAGATTGCCCCTGTTTCCGCTGTTGAATAAGCGCTTCCCTGATCTCTTTTGATTTTTCGCGTATTTCTTCGTTAAGGGAAAGATAATCAATCCAGTTCACTAAAATAATTTCCCCGCACATTTCCAGGGAAGCAAAACGCACTTCAGGAAATTGTGACGGCGCGAGCGCGTTACGGGGGAATAAATATATAGTTGTATCGTTTATCAGCATATTAAAAGGTACTGTCCGCTTATGAAACATTTCAATCATATTCCATGCCGCCTTAATCCTTTCTTCCTGCTCTCCATCAACTGTTATAACACCGGCGGGATATTCCGGAATTCTCCCGATATTGGCGAAATCAAGATCGAACCAGGGCGAGGACCTTAGATATTCAACAGGCAGACGGTTGAAAATTACCTGGTAATGAAAGTGATTCTGAGACGCGCCGGCTGAAAGGCTGTTATAAAACGCCCTCACCTGCGGATGAGACTGTATCCATCCCGTAATATCTTCAAGATTATCTTTTGTGATTACCTGAGGCTGTTTAATAAGCGTCATTCCGTCTTCTTCAACCGGTAATAACAGAAAATGCGCGGGGAAAATAGGGTATTCATTGAACCGCGCCAACCAACGGCTATTTTTAAGATCAAGCTGAGCGAAATTAGCGATATCATTCAACGTACCTGCTTTTTCTCTCAGGCAGAAATCATCGTCACCGGTATGGTCTTTCAGTACAAGAGGATTTTTTTCGTCCTGACGCAAAGCCGCGCCCGGCCTGCCTGCTCGTTCGGGAATATACCAGATATTATGTACCCCGATATTCATTACTTCCGCATTGACGCCGGGATCATATTTAACGATACCCGCAGCAATTGCTTTCTGCCATAACGGATAAACACGTTTTCTGGTAAAATTATTTTTCTCCCGCCGGTTCCCGCCGTCATTATTTCCGGCCGAACGCGATATCCTTTTTTTATCCCCCCCTACCGCCAATACACCGTCAAATTCATTAAGAGGAATTATCCGGGCATTTTTATGTGTCCTGCGCATAATCTCGTCCAGAAAACCTTCATATCCCGTGGTTTCTTCCAGTTGAATAGTCGAAACAATAGTCCCGTTCTCGGAAAGAAATCCGGATAATTCTTCGATATGCCTGAGAAATTTATCCTTTTTTCTCCCTGACAGGAGAAATTCAAGGCCGCGGTGGCTGTATACAATATCAATCTTTTCACCTGCCGGAAGGATACGGGCTACATGAGAAAGAAGGTTTCTTTCAATATCAACAATACAGATTATATTTTTAGGCAAAGACCCCAGCCAGGAGCGGTCAAAGGTATTCCCGAACGCGATTATCTTCACGTTATTGACATTATGACTGGTAAGATACTCCGCTAATTCTTTTGCCGCGCGGAGATTACCGGCGCCCCAGTCAATGATATTCAGCGTACCGGGGAATTTATCATTGGCTTTCCGGATAATATATGAAGAAAGAGATTCATGCAGAGGGATAGACAATACTGAAGATACTTCGTTTAACGGGGTATTAAATATAAACCAATCCGGTTGTTTAATGACCGCTTCGCCGCGTGCGTTGATACCGGCGATCTGCACGGTTACTCCGGATTTCACCATTAATTCAATGTCCTGCCGGGAAAACGTTTCACTGAAAATAATTTGGCCTCCGTCAAATTCGTACTTAAGGTACCTGTTTTTCAACTGCAATTCAGCCGGTTTTCTGGATTCAAACGCTTCAAAGATATCCCGGGAAGAAATTTTCTCAATCTTATGGTATATCCACCATGCATGCCCGGACAATATACGGATTGGATTTTTAACCTCAAGCCGCAAACCAAGCTCATTAAACGGCAGAGGGATAGGAACCCGGCCTTCAAGGCAAAACGGCTCCACAAAAAGATATCCTCCTAAACACAGCGAGGTGATCAATCTCATCCAGAACGCGCTGTCTGACGCTAAATCGGACCCAAATCCCGGATTATTAACTACAACCAACGCGGGGGCTTCCGAAGAAACAGAGTACCGTCCGGGAGCAGGATATTTTTTCCATTCAATTTCTTCTTCTTTACGCGCCGCAAGGACTAAGTCAAGTTTTGTGTGTTGGCTTGTCCAAACAGGAAGGCGGACAGATACCCCGGCCGCTTCAACCAAAGGTTTTTCAAAAAGCCAGGGCACAGTGTTCCCTTGAGCATCAGGCACGCGGGAAATATGGCGCAGGAAATTCGGCAATAACTTCGAAGTTTCTTCTGTCATGTACGATTCGTAAATCGGGTCTACCATAAAAACACGCGTTATCCCGGGGAAAACGCTTAGCACTTCTTCAATAGAAATCATATCGAACCGCGCGGCCGGATAATACAGGGAATTAATGTTTCCTCCATCATAATTTTTTCCGGATCCCTCATACACTCCGCCCCGCTCACTATACCTTTGTAATAGAGAATTAAGAGTAGTAGATGAAACAGAAGCGCGAACTTCCTCAAACGGCGCGTTATTCTCAAGGAGTTTTTTAACGAATGACGAACTCACATTCAAATATTTATACGGCAGGATAAATACAGTCTGGATCTGCGGGGCCAGAAGGCTATTCCCCCAGGCAAGCGGCAATTCTTCTCCTAAATCTTTAAAATCCCTGGCCCCCCGGAGAAGGATCCGCGCGCCGAGTTTTCTGGCGCAATCAGTCGTATATCCTTCATACCACACAACTTTCACGTTGGTTAAACCCCAAGCCTTTACCGCATCTTCTATCATTTTCTTTCGCTCGTGTTTAGTAAACCAGTATTTACCTTCTTTGGCCGGATTAACACCGATACCAACATATACGGTATCAAAAATAGCGGCGGCCCTTTTAATAACATCAAGATGCCCGTTGGTGACCGGATCAAAACTTCCCCCGTAAAACGCGCTGATTCCTGTTACCTTTTTCTCAAATTGCCTGCCGCGGTTTTTTCTGTATTCTTCGATAAACGGAATTATACTGACGCTGTCAATCGGGTATCCGGCGGGAATAATAACACCGGCTTCTCTAATGA
>JAQUMS010000168.1 GCA_028717985.1 Candidatus Omnitrophota bacterium | reverse complement strand
ATTTCGCTGCGTGCGCGGCACAAAAAGGAGCGAGGTGTATTGTTAAGGAGAAGAATAAAAAAATAGATCTGAAGCGTCTGAAAAACGTGACGGTTTTAGGGGTCAATGATACGGTCAAAGCTTTGGGGTGTGCCGCCCGGCACCATCGTCAAAAATTCTCTATTCCCGTTATCGCGGTGAACGGCAGCAATGGAAAAACAACGACTAAGGAAATGCTTTCCTGGGTGCTTTCTGCCCGGTACCGGGTCCTTAAAAACGAGGGGACGCAAAATAATCACATTGGTGTGCCGTTGACTCTTTTAAAACTATCTTCCGAACATGACGCGGCGGTGGTGGAATTAGGCACAAACCATTTCGGAGAGATCAAGTATCTTTCTGAAATATGTTTGCCTACGATGGGTATTATAACTAATATCGGGGCATCTCACCTTGAGTTTTTTAAAGATTTGAAAGGTGTGCGCCGGGAAAAATTCGAATTGATTAAAAATATACGGCATCCGGGTATTGTTATTTTAAATGCCGATGACCCTTTGATGGCACCGGACGTATTCGCCAACCGCAGTACGCCTGCTGTTTTCGGAGTCGGGATCAATCATCCTTCTGATTTTACCGCGTCGGAGGTTACGTCTTTGAAGTTACAAACGTCTTTCCGGATTAACAATCATACAATGGTTTTGCGTAATCCGGGGGCGCATAACGTATATAACGCGTTATGCGCAGGGGCGGCGGCTCGAATAGTAGGTTTTTCATATAAGGAAATTGCCGGACGCCTGAAATCTTTTGAATTCCCGAAAGGAAGGCTCCAAGTCCTGATGCGGGAGGATGTTTTCTTTATTGATGATACATATAACGCGAATCCATTTTCTTTTCATTCAGCTCTCACTACTCTTAAGAATTTTAAGACCACCGGCAGGAAAATTTTGGTTATGGGCGATATGATGGAATTGGGAAAAGGCGGTGAATTGTTTCATTCCCGGGCAGGTGAGTCGGCCGCGGGATTCTGCGATGCAATTATAACCGTCGGCAGGCTTTCGCAGTATGCCGCCGAAGCGGCAAAAAAAATGAACGGTATGATATCACGTGTTTTTGCCTGTCTGACCCTTCAGGAAGCGCGGGAAGCGTTGTATAATAAAGTTTCCATACGAAAAAATGATGTGATTTTAATAAAAGGATCGCGTGCGATGAAAATGGAAGACATGGTGCGCGATTAAAACAGGATGTAGCCATGCTGTATTATCTTTTATTCCCTTTAAAGGACTTATTCCCGTTTTTTAATATATTCCGTTATATTACATTCCGGGCCGCGATGGCGTGTATAACGGCTTTTGTTTTAAGCCTTGTTCTGGGCCCGATGCTTATCCGTTTCTTGTCGCGCCTTGAATTGGGTCAGAACGTCAGAAAAGATGACAGCGCTCAATTATACGATCTGCACAAGAAAAAACAGGGGACTCCCACGATGGGGGGTATTTTGATCCTGTTCTCGATTTTTGTCTCCACTGTTTTGTGGGCGGATATCCTGAATCATTTTGTACTGATTGTTCTTTTCAGCACTCTCTGGCTTGGGTTGACGGGGTTCGTTGATGATTATAAAAAACATATCATGAAATCATCAAAAGGAATCAGCGCCTCGGAAAAAATGTTAAGCCAGATAGGACTCGGTTTGATTGTGGGTGCTTTTTTATTTTTAGTTTTTCCTGAAATGACCAGACTCGATATCCCGTTCCTTAAGGATGTTTCGGTTGACCTGGGGATTTTTTATATTGTGCTCGTGATACTTGTTATAGCCGGATCTTCAAACGCGGTTAATCTTACAGACGGGTTGGACGGGTTGGCGATCGGGATCGTCATTATGGTTGCGTTTGCGTTCAGTATTCTTTCGTATCTTTCCGGAAATATAAAATTCAGTACGTATCTTCTTATTCCTTTTATTAAGGGGGTTGGGGAGTTGTCTGTTTTCTGCGCCGGTATCCTCGGCGCGGGACTGGGGTTTTTATGGTTTAACTGTTATCCCGCGTCGGTTTTTATGGGAGATGTCGGATCCCTGGCTTTGGGGGGGGCGTTGGGCATAACAGCACTTTTGATAAAAAAGGAACTTTTGCTTATTGTAGTCGGAGGGGTATTTGTGCTTGAGGCGCTTTCGGTCATACTTCAGGTTGCTTCATTCCGCCTGACCGGTAAACGGATATTTAAGATCGCCCCTATTCATCATCATTTCCAATTTTTGGGCTGGCAGGAAAATAAAGTAATCGTGAGATTTTGGATTATCGCTGCTTTGCTGGCCTTATTAACAGTTGTAACAATCAAGATCCGTTAAGATGACAGGTTCAGTATAGTATGAAAAATACCGGATATTTTAAGAACAAAAAAATTACGGTTATCGGCTTGGCGCGCAGCGGATTGGCGTGCGCTAATCTTTTAAGCGATTTAGGAGCGGAAGTCAGCATAACGGACAATAAAGACACTGAACAAACCCGGGGGAACGCGGCGCGTTTGAAATCTTCCGGTATTAAGGTTGAATTGGGAAAACACACTCCGGGATATATTGAAGGCAGGGATTTGGTAGTTATTTCTCCCGGGGTTCCCTGGACGGTTCCTCCGGTTGTCTGGGCGAGGGAGTCGCATATCCCGGTAATCAGTGAAATCGAAGTCGCCTGGCGCGTGTGTCCGGCTACTATCATCGCTGTTACAGGTTCAAACGGTAAGACTACGACAACTACGTTGATCGGGAAAATCCTTGAAGCATCAGGGAAACGCGTTTTTGTATGCGGGAATATCGGAACTCCTTTCAGCGGAGAAGTAGCGGGCATGTCTCCGGAAGACTACGTTTCCCTTGAAGTAAGTTCTTTTCAGATGGAGGCGATTGAGGGATTTAAACCGAAAATTTCGGTTATCCTTAACCTTACGGCCAACCATCTCGACCGGTATAAAACCATGGATGAATATGCCGCCGCAAAAAAACGTATTTTTATGAATCAGGATGCTTCTGATTTTGCCGTATTAAACGGGGAAGATAAACGCGTGCGCGAAACCGCAGGAGAAACAAAAGCGGCAGTCAGATTCTTTTCAGGCGGGGGAGAGTTGAATCCCGATTATGAAGCCGTTATGACAGTCGGGGAGCTCCTGGGTGTGAATAAACAGGTTTGTTTAGACGTTTTTAAAAATTTTAAAGGGCTTGAACACCGGATGGAATTTGTTTCTGAATTCAAAGAGGTCACGTTTATAAATGATTCTAAAGCCACGACAGTCGATTCTGCTTTATGGGCTTTGCGCACGATCAAAAAACCGGTGATACTTATTGCCGGCGGACGGCATAAAGGCGTTGATTATACGTCGTTTCTTGTTTCAGCACGGGGGAAAGTTAAAAAAGCGGTTCTTATAGGCGAAGCCCGGGAATTGATCCGCGGCGCGTTTTCCGGAGTTATTCCTCTGGATGATGCGGTGTCGCTTGAAGATGCCGTACACAAAGCTTTCGCTTCCGCTTCTCCCGGTGATTGCGTTTTATTATCACCGATGTGTTCCAGCTATGATATGTTTCGTGATTATGAAGAGCGTGGAAGAGAATTCAAACGAATAGTAAATGATTTATTAAAAAAAAGTTCTTAGTTCTTTGTTCTTAGCTTTTCCAAAGAGCTAAGAGCTAAGAGCTAAGAGCTAAACTAAGAGCCCTGCCGGCAGGCAGGTAAGAGCTAAGAATGCGCCAGATACGTATTAATATTCTTATTACAGCGTTTATACTTATGTGTATAGGTGTTGTTATGATTTACAGCGCTTCCAGTATTTATGCGCTTGAACGGTATAAAGATACGTTTTATTTCCTCAAACGCCATTTGGCGTTTTTGGGGATTGGTTTATTGTGTATGTTTTTAGCGATGTTTTTTGATTACCGTTTGCTTCAAAAGTATTCTAAGCCGTTGCTTGTGATAGCGTTGATCTTACTGGCGTTGGTTCTGATTCCGGGTATCGGAAGGGAAGTTTCAGGGGCGCGGCGCTGGTTCAGATTCAAGATTATCAGTTTTCAGCCGTCGGAATTCGCTAATCTTGCGATGATAGTGTATGTGTCTGATTTTATAATCCGGAAAGGGGAAGTAATCAGAAATTCGATCAAAGGTTTTTTCCCGGTCATGTGTGTTTTAGGTACTTTTGCCGTGTTTATTTTATTACAGCCGGATTTGGGAACTACGGTTGCGATGAGCTTTGTCGTATTTGTCATGCTTTTTGTCGGAGGAGTCAGGATTTCTTATTTTGTGAGCATTATTCTTGCCGCGGTCCCGATGTTTTATGTCCTTGTTTTCT
>JAQUMS010000167.1 GCA_028717985.1 Candidatus Omnitrophota bacterium | reverse complement strand
TTCCTTTGTTTTTTTAGCGGCAACAGCAATACGTTTGTTTTATCTCTTATCGTGTCCGGCTCTCTGATGGGGTTTCTCGCGCGAAATCTTCCTCCGGCAAAAATTTATATGGGTAATTGCGGCAGTCATTTTCTTGGTTTTGTCCTGGCTGTGCTTGCTATGATGGTCCATTACGCGGGATTGTCGAATAAGATTGCCCTGCTCAGCCCGGTCCTGATATTATGGCTTCCTCTGTGGGATACCGGATTGTTGATTGCGTTAAGGCTTTCAAAAAAAAGAATCCCTTTTTTCAAAAGCAGGGACCATGTGTATTTACGGTTTCTTTCCCTGGGATATTCGCGTATGAAGGCGCTGAAAATGATGATTGCTTTGTGCGCGGTTTTTTGCCTGTGCGGAATTTTCCTCGCGAAGGTGCCTTTCGTGTTTGGTGGCGCGCTTATCGCCGCCGCTGGTTTCCTTACGGCCGTGGTTTCAATTCGGATCTCAAAGGTGGATATAGATGGGTGAAAAAAAAATAGGCATAATAGGAGCGGGGCTGAGCGGTCTCAGCACCGCCTGGCATCTCCAGAAATCCGGCGTTGACTGCCGTATTTTCGAAAAAGAGCAGAGCGCCGGAGGATTGTGCCGTTCAAAGCTTGTCAAGGGATTCACATTTGATTACGACGGCCATCTGCTGCATTTTAAGCATGATCACGTTTTTCGTCTCCTGAAAGCTTTCCTCGGGAAGAATCTTGATGAACATAAAAGAAGCGCCTGGATTTATTCCCGGGACAGGTTTACCAGGTATCCATTCCAGGTTAATTTGCATGGATTGCCTCCCCACGTTGTTAAGGAATGCCTTTTTGGTTTTATTAATGCGTTAAACAGGTGCCCGGGGAAAAAAGCTCTTTCGTTTTATGATTGGATACACGCCACGTTCGGGGAGGGGATCGCCCGGCATTTTATGGTACCCTATAATAAAAAATTTTGGACGGTTCCCCTTGAGCGGCTGACGTGTGAATGGCTTGACGGTTTTATTCCCGTCCCGACCCTGAGGGAGATACTTGACGGGACTATTGAAGAAAGCAAGAGGCAGTACGGGTATAACTCTCGTTTCTGGTATCCGCTTAAAACAGGGATCCAGGCCGTTCCCGACGCGTTCGCGCAGAAACTCCGGCATCTTTATACCGGCTGTGCCGTTGTTTCTATCGATCCGATGCGAAAATGTATTAAACTATCGTCGGGTGAAACTTTTAAGTATGATTGTCTTGTTTCAAGCGTGCCTTTGCCTGAATTGCCGCGGCTGATTACTCGTATGCCGGCGGATGTCAGGGGGTTGTTTAAACTCCTGCGCTGGAATTCTGTTTTTAACCTTAACCTCGGGGTTAAAAGGGATGATAGCGCAGGAAGGCATTGGATTTATTTTCCTGATGACGATATATCTTTTTTCCGGGTCGGGTTCCAGCATAATTTTTCCGGTTCGGTAGCTCCTCAAGGATACAGTTCGATATACAGCGAGGTTTCGTATTCTCCGGAAAAACCTATACATGCGAAACGGATGGTTTCCCGTATTAAACACGATCTGATAAAAACGGGGATTTTAAATTCTCTCAACGATATTGTAATAGAAGATTGTAATGATATCCCGTACGGATATCCTATTTACGATATGTCGTATGCTTCGTGCCGGCGGGGGATATTCGATTATTTACGTACGCATAATATTTTTCCCGCGGGCAGGTATGGGGCATGGCGTTATATGTCGATGGAAGACGTGATTTTTGACGGCCAACGCGTTGCCGGGGATATAGCGCTTAACGCAGGGGTGAAAGCGTGATACGCAGACGATTAAAAAATCTGTATTCGCACCGCCGGGTCATCAGGGATATGGGATTTAAAATACTCAAAGGCAGATACGCGGGGTCGTATTTAGGGTTATGGTGGGCCGTTCTTACGCCGGTGATTCTCGCGTTCAGCATAAATTTTGTTTTTAAGGGGGCGTTGAAAACCTCCGTTCCGGGGTATGTGTTTTTTGTGCTTGCCGGAATTATTCCCTGGCTTTTTTTCTCAAACGCCGCCTCAGAATCCGCCCAGGCATTCCGCGATCATTCCGGTGTAATGCGGCAGGCTGTGTTTCCCAGGGAATGCGTGCCGCTGGCTGTTGTGTATGCTCAATCCTTAAATTTTTGCATCGGATTGCTGTGTCTCCTGCCTGTTTTCAGTATCGCCAATCCGCGGATCATTCCTATGCTCTGGGTAGTCCCTTTCCTTTTGTTTTGTTTCGTGGTTTTCATAACCGGCTTTGCTTTTATTCTTTCCGCCGCGGGCGTGTTTTTCCGGGACCTGCAGCATTTTCTTTCTATTTTTTTGACGGTGTGGTTTTGGCTGACTCCTGTTTTTTATCCCGTTGAGAGCATCGCGAGCGGCTTTAGGATTTTTGTTTCGGCGAATCCGCTGACATATTACGTGGTTTTTTTTCAAAAGCTTTTATGCGAAGGCGCGCTTCCTTCCGCGCAGATCATTGTTCCGGCGGTTGCGTTCGCATGTGTTTCATGTGTTGCCGGGTATGGGATATTTATTATTAACGAATCTCAATTATTAAAACGGATATGAAAGCGTTTGAATTGCGCGATGTGTGGGAAAAATACAGGATAAAATTTTTAGCAGGCGGTGATATTTCCTGGGAAGAGGTTTATGTTCTGCAGGGGATTTCTTTATCAGTGGAACAGGGAGAAGTAGTCGGCATCATCGGGCATAACGGCGCGGGGAAAAGCACGTTATTAAAGCTGATTGCCGGGATGCTTCTTCCCGATAAAGGCGGCGTTGAGGTTACGGGTAAAGTGTCTGCGCTTATGGAACTCGGCGCGGGTTTTAACCCCGAATTTACCGGCAGGGAAAACATCACGATGAATGCCCGGGTCTATGGTATCCGGGATGAGGAGATAAATACCATTGCCGAAAAAATTATCGATTTTGCCGGGCTTGGTCGTTTTATCGATGCCCCGATCAAATATTATTCCCAGGGTATGTATATGCGCCTGGCGTTCTCGCTCGCCATTTTTGTGGAACCGGAGATTCTTCTTATCGACGATATACTCGCCGTCGGTGATGAAGATTCCCACCGGAAGTGCACTCAAAGAATATTTGAAATGAAGAAGAGCGGGAAAACAATCGTCGTTGTCAGCCATGATATGACGATGATCCGCAATTTGTGTGACAGGATAATTTTGCTTGAAAACGGAAAGATCGTCAAAGAAGGGAAGCCGGATAAAGTTATCGCCAGGTATCTTGAAAGTACCGGCAATAAAGACGGTATGGCGGCCGCGGAACAGGATAAACTCCGTCTTGTTTTTAACAACGGGAAGGTAATGATTAGTTATGAAGATGTGTACCTGACCCGCGGGGACGGAGGATATTTTTCTTATTTTGATGGAGACGTGGGGGTTTGGACGTCATCACTGACATTATCCTGGAATGTTAAAAAAATCTCCGCGCAGGAAATTATTGCTGAAGGCTCATTTCCCGGTAATCCGCCGGCGCAAATATGGAAGATACGCCTGGAAAAGAACTCAGTTTTAGTTGACATCGAAACAAAATCCGAACATTTCAAGGATGCCCATGTTGACCTGATGATCCCGAATAATTTTCAGGAATGGTTTAGCCTCCAGGCTCAAGGGGAATTCCCCGGTTTTCTGCATAAATCGACTTGGCAGGACGCAGCAATCGGGGTACAGGATGATGATGTTGTGGGCCTGCGGGCTTCGAAGGAATTCAGCTCCACTCCGGGGATCATCGTGCGCATGAAAAACCGGGGGAGCCGTTTTAAGTTATTTAATACCGGTTATCTTCAGGAATCACGGGTGATCCAGCTTGTTCCTCCTTTGCATGGGAGTATATCATTTGAATTTGAGATTATTCCCGTCGCGGAAGAATTTAACACGATGGTCGGTATCCTGAAGTCGGAATTCTCCCGGGTTAAGCAGTTCGAGTCGGAAAAACAAAAAATTTTGCGGACGATTTCCTCCGAAGACGCGAAACTTTTTGCCGATGTCGAACAAAAAGTTTTTAGGCTTTTTTACCGTGAAAATGAGATCACCAAAGCGGAGGGGTTGTATGTCTCTCTGCTGTTGAATAACGTCTGGTATACAAGCGGCGCGGCGCAGTGGGCTGTTGAACGCGAACATGATTCGCTTGTCGTGAGGCTGAACTGGCCGCAGTTGAAATGCTCGCAGGTATGGAAAATGTATTTCAGGGGGCAGGCGCTTGTATGGGATGTTGTTTCCGATGGCGACGGGAGTCTGGTTTTTTCGAGCGTAA
>JAQUMS010000166.1 GCA_028717985.1 Candidatus Omnitrophota bacterium | reverse complement strand
GTATCCGGATCCGATAACTCCAATCTTACGCATCGCGCCTCCCTTATGTTTCTTTGTATTTTTAGGAATTTTTTTCAATTTTGAGAAATCGGCGGGAACCGACTTTTAAAATACCGGATTGGTCGATAATCTTATTTTCTTCAAGAACACGCTCACCGTTGAAATCCACCGCGCCCTGACGAATAAGCCTTCGCGCTTCATTTTTGCTTTTGCACAAACCGCTGTCTAAAATAATATCAACGACTCCCCGGGATCCCGTCAGTGCGGTAACAGGCATATCTTCCGGTAATTCCCTTGCGCTAAAAACCCGTTCAAATTCTTCGCGCGCCCGAACAGCGATTTCACGGGAATGATACTGCGCGCACACGGTTTCCGCAAGCCGTAATTTTGCTTCTTTAGGATGAATTTTTTTCACGTCTTCAATATCTTCATCGGTCAAAAGAGTGTAATATTTCAGCATCAGGGAATCTGATATCGACATGATCCTGCCGAAAAAATCAGACGGCTGATCATTAATGGCTATATAATTGCCCAGAGATTTACTCATTTTATTCACGCCGTCGATCCCTTCAAGAAGAGGCATGGTCAAAACAACCTGGGGTTCCTGCTTAAAATCACGCTGAAGTTCCCTGCCCATAAGAAGGTTAAACAACTGGTCGGTCCCTCCGATTTCCACATCGCTTTTCAAAAAGACAGAATCATATCCCTGCAATATCGGATACATAAATTCCAAGATAGAAACATCCTGCTTATTATCAAGGCGTTTCCGGAAATCTTCCCGGGCGACCATTTGGCTGACGGTAACATGCATGCACAGCCCCATCATCTGCGCCAGGGACATACGGTTAAACCACTCGCTGTTAAAAATAATCCTGGTTTTTTCAAGATCAAGGATCTTTCCTACTTGTTTTTTATATGTTTTCGCGTTTTCCTGGACCTCTTCCTCGCTCAATGCCTTGCGGGTTTGAGAACGGCCCGAAGGGTCCCCGATGCGGGCGGTAAAATCACCGATAAGAAAATTGACTTCATGTCCGCAATCCTGGAACTGCCGGAGTTTACGCAAAAGCACCGTATGTCCAAGATGAATATCAGGGGCGGTCGGATCAAAACCCGCTTTCACGACCAAGGGGCGGTTTTCTTTCTCCGCGCGCGCGAGTTTATCCGCAAGCTCATTCTCGGATATAATGTCCACAACCCCGCGTTTTAAAATTTTCAGCTGTTCTTGGATAGTCATTTGGCTCTTACCTGCCGGCAGGCAGGGATCTTAGTTCTTAGCTCTTGGCTCTTTGATTTTCGAAGAACCAAGAGCCAAGAACAATTTTTATAGTTTCGCAGACAACCCGATTTTACATTGTTCAACGTCAACCTTAATAACTTTAACTTTGATCTTATCAGAAGGCTTAAGCAGTTTCATTTGTTCTGCGTCGATCTCATTGGAAAAAACAAGACCTTCAAGCTCTTCGTCTATTTTGACAAACACGCCGAATTCGGTAAGACTGACAACTTCAGCTTCCAACGCCGTATCCAAAGGATATTTCTGGGCAATTTCCGGCCAAGGATTCATCTGAAGCTGTTTCAGACCCAGAGCGATTCTCTGATTCTGGCTGTCAACGGAAAGGATAACCACATCAACTTTCTGCCCCTTTTTCAAAACATCCTGGGGATGAGCGATCCTTTTGGTCCAGGACAAATCAGAAACGTGAATCATACCCTCAAGACTGCTGTCAAGTTCAACAAAAACACCGTATTTCGTAAACGCTTTGACCTTCCCTTGCATTTTCATTCCGGCAGGGAATTTACTTTCTGCGTCGATCCACGGATTCTGTTCGAGTTGTTTCAAGCTTAACGCTATCCTTCTGGAATCTTTATCCACGCTCAATATCTGAGTTTCAATACTATCGCCGATCGCAAAAACCTCGCTGGGATTATTAACTTTTTTCGCCCAGGAAATTTCCGAGACATGGATCAATCCTTCCACGCCTTTTTCAAGTTCCACAAAAACTCCGTACGGAAGGATATTAACGATTTTTCCTTTGACCTTTTTTCCGGAACCGTATTTATTTTCTATATCCTGCCAGGGATCGGGAAAGCGCTGTTTGAGACCTAAGGAAACCTTGTTCGCTTCCTTATCTATGTTAAGCACTATAACCTCAATCCTGTCTCCCACTGCGACAATTTCCGACGGATGTGAAATCTTCGACCAGGACATATCGGTAATATGCAAAAGACCGTCAACGCCGCCAAGATCGATAAATGCACCGAAATCGGTAATCGCCTTTACCGTACCCGGATAAACACCGCCGACTTTTAATTCCTGCCATATACGTTCTTTAGCTTTTTCTTTTTCTTTTTGGATGGCTTCGCGGCGCGACAAAATCACGCTGTATCTCATCTTGTTAATCTTAACGATTTTAAATTTGAACGGCCTGTTTAAAATATCCTTTTCAGGAACACCCTTAAACGCCGAAAGCGAAGCGGGTAAAAAACCTTCAATACCCGTAACATCAACAAGAAAACCGCCTTTGACTTTTTTCACGATAACGCCTTCAACAAGCTCGTTATCGTCAAAATTATTCGTGATTTTGTCCCAGCTCTGCATATGACGGGCTTTTTCACGGGAAAGAACAATCGCCCCGCTTTCGTCTTCGATTGAATCCACGAAAAAATCGAGGTCTAAACCGGGAACCAATTCATCCTGGCGGAATTCAGTAATGGCCACGATCCCTTCGGCCTTGAAACCAACGTCAATTAACACTTCTTTTTGTTTTACTGAAACGATTTTGCCCCGGACAGTCTGTCCTTCTTTAATAATCTTGATACTTTCGTTATACAATTGCTCCATTACGCTTCGATCAAACTTCGTTTCTTCCATTGTATTTTCCTCTCTTTATTTTAATAGTAGTTATTTTTTTAGTTAATTTTCATTACAAACAGATTGACTACGCCTACGTCTGCCCGACTACTCCTACGTCTGCCCGACTACGGACAACTCACCTCCTCGCTTAAGAACATTCAATGCACACAGGTGAAAAAACACGGATGAGGAGAACGCGGCGCGTTTAAACAAAAACAGTTCATTGCGCGCGCGAAGGGTGAAACGCCGAAAAACCCGCGAACGAATATTTTTTTTCATTTGTAAAAAAAGGAAAACAAAACCGCGGGATGTGTCCGGTCTTATGAAGAAATGGAACATGAAAGTTGTCGAATACCATCCAGCGCCCGTTGGGCGATATCATGGTATGACAACCTCCTTTCTATGGGGATTTGCTTGCCAAACATAATGCTGATACGAGCTTGGTGGAAAAATTTCGCGCCTTTGGGCAACGCTTGCGCAGTCCCTTGAATATACGCGGGAATTATAGGGACCTGGGATTTACTCGCTAAAAAACCTATACCCGACTGAGCAGTTTCCGACAAACCCGCCTCCTGGCGTCTTCCTTCGGGGAAAACCAAAAGCCCCTGGTTTTGCTGCAGTCGCCGCAAAGATTCTTTAATAGCATAAATATCTCCCGTTTGCCGCTTCACGGGAAACGCGTGCAATTTACGGATAAACCACCCAAAAAAACGGTTTTTAAATAAATCGTGGCGCGCCATAAAATTAATTTCCCTGGGGCAGGCGGCTCCGCACACCACCGGATCAAGAAAACTTACGTGATTAGAGGCAAGAATAAAGCCTCCCCGCGCGGGGATATTTTCCATTCCCTGGATCCGAAGCCCAAAGAAAAACGTAAAGATCATTTTTGATGTAAAACGCACAAATTTAAACAACATCCGGTATTATCCCTTCTTTTCCAGCGAAAACACTATTTCTCTGCCGATCTTAATTAATTTTTGCGAACGAGCCAGGCTCGCAGCTTCCGAGTAAACCCTCACAATAGGTTCTGTGCCGGAGGCTCGAAGCATCAGCCAACTTCCGTCTTCACACGTCATTTTAACGCCATCGGGGTCCTTTACGTCAATCACTTTTTTCCCCAGCAATTCGGAAGGAAGAATATTTTTCGTAACGGAAATCTTCTTTGACAAATGTAAGTCATCACGAAGATAATAATACCGGCCGTATTTCTTCTCAACCTCATTTAATATAGAAAGGATATCCTTACCACGGTAAACCATCATTTCCAGAAGCAATAAGCCTGCCACCGTGCCATCGCGTTCCGGAATATAATTTTTTACTCCCATACCGCCGGCTTCCTCTCCGCCGGCAAGAATATTCTCTTTTTCCATAAGGTTGGAAATATATTTAAATCCGACTGGTGTCTCGTATAACGGGACGTTGAGATCCGCTGCGATCCTGTCTATCATAGTCGTACCGGGCATTGTTTTCACTAT